>DQUX01000265.1 GCA_015662065.1 Anaerolineales bacterium
CCCCCCCCTCCACCACCAGCTCCAGCCGGCCATCATCCAGCAGCACCCGCTGCCCCGGCTGTAGATCGCGCAGGACCCCCGGGTGGGGAACGGGGATGCGGCCAGACGCGAAGGGGAGCGCGGCCAGCACGACCCGCTCCCCCTCCACCAGCATCACCCCTTCGGCGGGCAACTCTCCCACCCGCAGCTTCGGCCCCTGCAGGTCGGCCATCACCGCTACCAGCCGACCCTCCTCCTGGGCAACCCGGCGAACCGTGGCGATGGCGCGAGCGTGAGTCGCGGCATCGCCGTGCGAGAAATTGATGCGCGCTACGTCCATCCCCGCCCGCGCCATGCCCCGCACGATCTCGGGGTCCTCCGAGGCCGGGCCGATGGTGCAGACGATCTTGGTGCGGAGCATACTGCCCCCGAGCTACGGTCCTTTCTCCAGGCTCAACTCATACGTCCCGAGCCCCCCGCCGAAGCCCTGAGCCACGATCCGATACATCCCGCTCTCAGGAAGCTCGTAAGCCTCAATGAGGGCGAAGTACTCCTCCCCGCTGTCGTCATCCTCGATCAGGAGCGTCCCGTCGGGACCGTACAACTCCAGGTAGGTATCGGTCAACTCCCCCACCCCCACCATCGAGACAGTCACCACATCACCAGCCGTGCCCTCGAAAGACCAGTACCCCCGGGGTGCCTCGGCCGTCAGCTCTCCAGACACCGTCTGGCCGTAGGCGATCATCTGCTCCTCGAACTCCACCCGCTCGAGGGTCAACGTGTAGGTCCCAATCTCGCCGGAGAAGGCCCGGCCGATGATGCGGTACATGCCGGTCTGAGGGAGCATATACCCGCCGATCATAGCGAAGTACTCCTCCCCGCTGTCGTCATCCTCGATCAGGAGCGTCCCGTCGGGACCGTACAACTCCAGGTAGGTATCGGTCAACTCCCCCACTCCCACCATCGAGATATTGACGATGTCACCAGCCGTTCCCTCAAACGTCCAGACCTCCCGCTCGCCCAGTTCCAGCGCGCTCTCCACCGTCGCCCCGTAGACGATGCTCCCGCCGCCGGGGGCTTCCGCCTCACTCATACCGATCTGGTATTCACCGTGGCCGGAGTAGGCAGCGACCTGGATCTCATACCGGCCGGGGGCGATCAGATAGAGGCCGGTCAGACGAGGGTTGTAATCCCCTCCGCTGTCGTCGTCGAAGGCCACGGAATCGCCGGCCTCGTTGAGGACCTCCAGCGTCGGGTCCCAGTCCTCCAGGGCCGTCACCTCTATCGTCACATACTCGTCGCCGGGGGATTGATAGATCCAGACATCGGTGCCGCCGGGATCGATGGTGGCCGTAGAGACCCCGCCCTGTTCGATCCCACCCCGCTCCACCGACTCCTGCGGTGCGTAGAAAAGCATACTGCCCATCATCGCGTCGAAGAGGGGCCATGCGCTATCCCAATCCCCCTCGGGTGAGACCGCCAGCAGCACCGCGCCGACCTCCTCATCCAGGTAGGCGGCCAGATACCCCTGGAGCGCTTGACCGTCCTCGGTCCACCAGAGGGGGACCCCTACCCCCTCCTGCTCCGCAAACTGGCGGGTCTCGATCTCTCCCATCCGATCCTCCTCCCCTCCGCCGAA
Organism: Anaerolineales bacterium; assembly: GCA_015662065.1. GTDB lineage: Bacteria > Chloroflexota > Anaerolineae > B4-G1 > DUEL01 > SZUA-1492. The sequence goes on from DQUX01000265.1 coordinate 1,619, forward strand.
GTCCTCCAGCACCACATCCAGCAACCCCTCAGCGGTCGCTTCGGCCCCCATATTCAGGACCATCTCCTCGGCCGGGCCGGAGAGGAAGATCATCACAGAGCCCGTCGAGAAACTGTCGCTATCCAGCACCTCCTGCGACTCCGCCAGCACCATTCCTACCTGTTGGAACTCCACCACCCAGCCGGAGGGATACTCCATATTGACCCCGGCGAAGGGATGATCTAGGGGGACCATCCCTCCCTGGGGGGGCGACATCGGTGCGCCGGTGGGCGTCGGCATCCCTTCGACGGCAGGAGATGGTGGCACAGTGGGCGTTTCCTCGCCCTGTAGGAAAGTAGTGAGGTTGCACCCCAGCCCGGTCGCCAGCAGCAAGACCAGCGCCGCCAGTGCCGCCAACAGTTTCCGCTGTCCTTTCATCCTATACACTGCTATATACTCCCTTCTACTTGGATGTGGAAGCTCCACACCCCTCCGGTCGGCCCCTGCCGACCTTTGTCCAATGGCGCGCACGGCGGACGAACACCTGTCACCGCAACCCATCCTCCACGTCTACCCGGTCGATCCTCTGCCGGCACACCCCCCAGAAACCCTACCCCCAGCGGGGGATATGAGCGAAGGCCCCCGTTCCCGCATAGCGGCCCCGCTCCTCCAGCTCCTCCTCGATGCGCAGAAGCTGGTTGTACTTAGCCACCCGGTCGGACCGGCAGGGAGCGCCGGTCTTGATCTGCCCGGTGTTCAGAGCCACCGCCAGATCGGCGATGGTGGAGTCCTCCGTCTCGCCGGAGCGGTGGGAGACGACCACCCCCCATCCGGCCCGTTGTGCCAGCCGGACGGCGGCGATGGCCTCACTGAGGGTGCCGATCTGGTTCACCTTGCACAAAAGCGCATTGCAGGCTCGCAGATGGATCGCCCTCTGCACCCGCTCCACGTTGGTCACCAAAAGGTCATCCCCCACGATCTGGACGCGCTCCCCCAGCCGCTCCATCATCAGCGCCCAGCCCTCCCAGTCATCCTCCGCCAGCCCATCCTCGATGCTGACGATGGGATACCGCTCCACCCAGGCGGCGTAGAAGCCCACCATCTCCGAGCCGGTGAGGGTGCGTCCCTCCTTCGTCAGAACGTACCGTCCATCCTGATAAAACTCACTGGCGGCGGGGTCCAGGGCGATGAAGACCTGCTCGCCGGGGACGTAGCCCGCCCGCTTCACCGCCTCCAGGATCAACTCCACCGCCTCTTCGTTGGCCTTGAGGCTGGGGGCGAAGCCCCCCTCATCGCCGACGCCGGTAGTGTAGCCCTTCTCCTCGAGAACCCTCTTGAGGGCGTGGTAGACCTCACTTCCCCACCGGAGCGCTTCGGCAAAGGTCGGCGCCCCGGCCGGGACGATCATAAACTCCTGCAGGTCCGGCCCGTCTAAGGCATGCTTGCCGCCGTTGAGGATGTTCATCATCGGCACCGGCAGCACGTGGGCATGCACCCCTCCGATGTAGCGATAGAAGGGCAGCCGGAGCCCGTTGGCGGCGGCGTGGGCCACCGCCAATGATACTGCGAGAATCGCGTTGGCCCCCAGTTTCCCTTTATTGGGGGTACCGTCCAGCTCCAGAAGCCGGGCGTCGATCCCCGCCTGGTCGGTGGCGTCCCAGCCAAACAGCTCCTCGGCGATCACATCGTTGACGTTGTGGACCGCCTGGGTGACCCCCTTGCCGGCATACCGGTTGGGGTCGCCATCCCGCAGCTCCAGTGCCTCGTGGACCCCCGTGGAAGCCCCGGAGGGGACGGCCGCCCGTCCCCAGGAGCCATCCATCAGCACCACCTCCACCTCCACCGTGGGATTCCCCCGCGAATCCAGGATCTCGCGGGCGACGACGGTCTCGATCGTTGTGTCTATATCCATCGCTCTTCTCCTAAATTATCCCATCCCCAACGGACGCTTTCACATCAGCCCCAGCCCCTGATACAGGCGGTCGAAATCCACGTGCTCAGCCATCAGCCCCTCGAACCGCTCCATCTTCTCCGGCTGTCCCAGCCGGGTCTTGCCGAAGACCCGCTCGATGGCCTCGATCGTCTCCATCGTGTTCTCCCGCACCAGGAGGACCGGCACGCCGACCTCCTCGGCCCGCCGGAGGATCTCCGGCCGGGGGCGCAGGTGGCCGGTGAGGATCAGGCAGGAGGTTGCCGTCTCCATCGCCGCCAACTGCATATCGGCCCGGTCCCCCCCGGTGATGATCGCCTTCGTGCCGGGGATTCGCCGCATCCGGGGCAGGGCCTGCTCCACGCTCATCGCCCCCACCACCAGTTGCTCAATCAGCACCTCCTCCTTCTCCGGCAGGGTCAGGAACTCCGCCTCCAGGACCTGGACCAGCTCCCCCACGCTGATGGCCTGCAACTCCTCTCGCCGGGGCAGCACCCCCAGCACCGGGATGCCCCGCTCCTCCAGACAGAGGTGGACCACCTCCAGAACAAACTCCCACGCCCCATCGGGCACGCTGTTGATGAGGACGCCCAGCAACCGTTCCCCCAGTCGCATCCGAGCGACCAGGCAATCGTCCACCAGGCCCATCTCGTTGCGGAAGCGGATGATGGCCAGCACCGGCACATCCAGAGCGTCGGCCACCTCCGCCGGCCCCAACCCCACGCTGACCCCCTCCCGCAGCGAGGCACCGCCCTCCAGCAGGACCACATCCCTGCCCGCGCTGGCCCCCTCGTAGGCGGCCTTGACCTCCGCGAGGAGGTCGCGAGGTGAGCAGCCGCAGAGGGCGTCCCGCAGAAGCGAGGGGGTGAGCACCACCCCCACCAACTCCTCCGCCGGGACCTCCAGCCCCAGCGTCCGCCGCACGAAGTCGGCGTCCTCATCCAGCGCCCGCCCCGGGACCGGCTCCCAGGGCTGGGTGGAGAGAGGCTTGAAATAGCCGACCCGATACCCATCCCGCTGCAACCGCCGCCCCAGCGCCAGGCAGACGGCCGTCTTGCCGGAGAAGGTGTGAAGAGACGTTATGTAAAGAGCCTTCATCGCTTCCACTCCTTAGAGAAACCAAGTACGCCCGGATCGCATCAACGATCTCTGCAGCAATCTCAATACCCCGCTCCGCCCTCTCCTGGGAGGCCCCCCATCCCAAAGCCGCAATCACCCATCTAGTTTGACAACGTCACATTATGCTCTGAGGGGGTCTGCGACCCCCGACTTGGGCTGAAAATGGCAGCTTCCGGCCAGAGACGCGGGTCCCAGACCCGCTTGGAGCCTTCAAAGCGAGGGTTATATGTTAATGTGACATTGTCAATCCTGCAGCGCCGGAATCCTATTCCGGCGCGCCCGCGAATGGGGATTCACGGGCTCCTCTCCGGAAACATGCAATTGCCCTATCTCCCTCTTGAGTGTTGGTGCTGCTTGCCCATCCCGCCAGGCTGAACCGCCCGGCTCAGCCGGCAAAGCTCCTTTCGGGGGCCAGCTTTCAGCCCACAGGGCTTCGTTTGTGAGCCCGGACGTTCACATCCGGGCTTCAGACGAGCGGTCACGCGGTCAGTACCAACCGCATATCCAACGCCATCGCCCCCCGCCCCTCCTCGAAGACCATCAGCGGGTTGATGTCCACCTCGACGATCTCGGGGAAATCGGTGACCAGTTGGCTCACCCGGCAGAGGGCCTCGACCATCGCCTCGTGGTCCGCGGGGGGTTCGCCCCGCACCCCCTCCAGCAGGGGATAGGCGCGGATCTCGCGGACCATCTCCTCCGCCTCCTGACGACTGAAAGGAGCCACGCGGAAGACGACGTCCTTGAGCGCCTCCACGTAGATCCCCCCCAGACCGAAGGCGACCAGCGGGCCGAACTGAGGGTCCCGGCTCATACCGATGAGAACCTCCCGTCCGCCGGGGACCATCTTCTGCACCAGGCAGCCCCACACCCGCGCCCCCGGCACGTATCGGCTGGCCCGGTAGACGATGAGGTCAAAACCGTCCCGCACGTCGTCAGGGGAGCGGAGGTCCAACTTCACGCCGCCTACGTCGGTCTTGTGGAGGATGTCCGGCGAGGCGAGCTTAAGAACGACGGGGTAGCCCATCCTCTCCGCCGCCTCGACCGCCTCCTCCGGCGTGGCCGCCAGATGGGAGGGGGGCACGGGGAAGCCGTACGCCTCCAGGATCGCCCGGGCCTCGGCGTCGCCGATGCTCACCCGCCCCTCCCCGCGGGCCTGGTCCATCACCCGCCGGACCGCTTCCGTATCTACCTCGAAACGGTCCGGCTGGTGGATCGGGCGGGCCCGCTCCTTCTGATAGGCGACCATCGCCGCCAGCGCCGTCGCCGCCCGCTCCGGGAAGGGGTAGCTAGGAACCCCGTACCCCCGCAGGAGATGGATCCCCGCCTCGATGCGGGCCTCCCCCATAAAGCAGCCCAGCACTGGCTTTTCGCTCTTCTGGGCGATGCGCCCCACCACGTGGGCCGTCTCCTCGATCTGCGTCATCGCCTGGGGGGTGACGATGACGATGGCCGCATCCACCCCCGGATCGGCCAGCACCAACCGCAGCCCGTGCTCGTACCGATCCGCCAGGGCATCCCCCAGCACGTCCACCGGATTGGCGGCAGAGGCCGCGTCGGGCAGGTCGGCCGTCAGGGCCTCGATGGTCTGCAGCCTGAGGCGGGCCAGCTCCAGCCCGGCCCGCTCCAGCGCGTCGGTCGCCAAGATCCCCGGCCCGCCAGCGTTGGTCACGATGGCGACCCGATTCCCCGCCGGGAGCGGCTGGTAGGCGAAGGCCCGGGCGTAGTCGAAGAGATGCTCCATCGACTCGGCCCGGACCACCCCCGCCTGCCGAAAGGCGGCCTGGTAGGCCACCTCGGAGCCGGCCAGGCTCCCGGTGTGGGAGGAGACCGCCCGGGAGCCGGCCCGGGTCACGCCGGATTTGACCGCCACCACCGGCTTCTTCCGCGTCACCCGGCGGGCCACCTCCATAAACCGCTGCCCGTCGGGCAAACCCTCCACATAGATGAGGATCACTCGGGAGCCCGGGTCGTCCTCCCACGCCTCCAACAGGTCCACCTCGTTCACATCCGCCTTGTTCCCCAGACTGACGAAGCGGGAAAAGCCGATCCGCCCCGCCATCGCCAGGTCCAGCACCGCCGTCCCCAGCGCGCCGGATTGGGACATAAAGGCGATGGGACCGCCGGGAGGCATCCCGGCGGCGAAGGTGGCGTTGAGGGGGGTGTCGGTGTCAATAACCCCCAGGCAGTTGGGGCCAATGAGGCGGATGCCGTAGCGGCGGGCAACCTCGACCAGCTCCTCCTCTCGCTCCAGCCCCTCCCGCCCAGCCTCCCGGAAGCCCGCGCTGATGACCACCGCCGCAGACACCCCCTTCTGGCCACATTGCTCCAGGACGGCGGGGACGAACGGGTAGGGGATCACGATGACCGCCAGGTCCACCGGCTCCGGCACGTCCAGGATGGTAGGGTAGGCCCGAAGCCCCAGGATCTCCTTCGCTTTGGGGTTGATCGGGTAGAGGTCGCCGGAGAAGCCACCCTCCTTAAGATTCGCAAGGACGGTATACCCCAGCTTCTCCGGATCGCGGGACGCGCCTATGACGGCGACGGAGGATGGGCGAAAGAAGGCTTCCAGCATAGGACTCCCTGGATAGGTCGGCGACTGTTGAAACGAGTATACACTGAGAGAGGGAGAATGACAAGGCACGGCGGGAGTGCGCCCCGTCCCCTACCGCACCACCTCGTAGATCTTCACGCCATCCCGGTTATAGACCAGCCGCAACCCATCCATTACGCCGAACTTGGAGAGTCCTCTCGCGTCGTAGTACAGCCGCTCGTAAGGGCCAACATAGACGTAACGAACCCCATACTGATCGAGAATCACCTGAGCGCGGGTGACGTCGGGGGTGTTATAACACTCGTTCACCTCCTGGTGCCGCTGTTCCACCTGCCCGGCCCCGGCCGCCATCCGCTGCTGCACCTGATGCCAGCGCCAGCCGACCACCGCCGGCAGGCCGGTGTAGACAGACACCCGATTCCCCCACAGATACTCTCGCTCCCCCAGCCCCTCCAACACCACCGGCGAGCCCTCAATGTTCTCTTGCATCCAGACGAGGGCGTGGTAATCCGGCCCCAGGCCCACCTCCCCCCTCACATCCCAGGTCCGGCTACACTCCATATAGGCCATCCCATCCAGCGTGGGGCCGGTGGCCTGGGTGAAGCGATCCTTCACCTTGGCCGGGATGCTCATCAAGGGGAAGAGGGCCATCGCCGCCACCAGCACCCCCATCACCGCCCACCACGTCTGCCGGGCGTCCAGCGACCAGCTCCGCATCCGCTCCGCCAGCCAGACCAGCGACACCGCCGCACCGACCGCCAGCGACGTCCAGACCTGGAGGTAGAACTTGAAGACAGTGTTCATCCGCCCGATGTCCCCCTCCAGGACCACGACCTCCACCACCAGGCTGAGCCCCAGCGCCACGACCAGGAGCAGCCAGACCAGGCGGCGCTCTACCGGCAGATCGGTTTCCAGCACCAGGCCCGCCGCCAGGGTGACGGCCGGGAGGACCACCACCGCCACAGGCACCCCCAGCACAGCCAGCGCCAGACCGAGGAGCAGCAACCCGACACCCCCCACCACCAGCGCCCACCCCAGCCCGCCGCCCCGCGATGGGTCCACCCC
>DQUX01000329.1 GCA_015662065.1 Anaerolineales bacterium
ACTCAATGGTAGCCTAGTATACACCCTTATCGATTATTGTGCAACAACTCTAGTGAAAGGGCGCGGTCCGGGACCGCGCCCTCTGTTGATCACGTCTTGGATAACCGGAGATCTTCTACTGCCCCCGCAGATAGGCGATCAGCGGGTCGCTGATGAGGGGCACGATGTCTGGGAGCATCTTGGGCATTAGGTTGTCCATCGCCATCGGCATCAAGTCCGGCATCTGTTCCTTCATATGCTGCGGCATCGGCACCCGCTTCTCCACCGCCTCCAGCATGTCCGGCATCACCTTCGGCATCATCCCCGGCATCAGCATCGGGAAGAGAACCGGGAAGAGCGGCTTCATCGCCTTGAGCACCACGCCGCCCACCGGCCCCAGCTTGCCGATAGCCCGCATCATCTTCCCCATCCCCAGCGGCATCGCGTCCACCATCTGAGGGAAGAGCTCGATCATCAGCTCGGCCATCGGCTCCGGCCGCATCAGCCAGATCATCGCCTCGAAGGTGGCCCAGAGCTCCAGGGCGTAGTCGGTGGGGTCGCAGGTCTCGATCCCCAGCGCCTCCGACGCGATGTGGGCCAGGTCCACGACCGGCATGTCCCGCCCCGTCTTCTGCATCGTCACCCGGAACTGGACCTCGCAGCAGGGGCAGGAGGCGACCAGGGCCTCGGCGCCGGTGGCCTCCGCCTCCCGCACCCGGATGTCGCCGACGACCTTGCCGGTGTCCGGGTTCTCCAGGAGGGTGATCACCCCGCCGCAGCAGTGGGCGTGCTCCCGGTTGTGCTCCATCTCCACCAGTTCCAGGCCGGGGATAGCCTTCAGCACCTCCCGGGGCGGGTCGTAGATGCCGCCAGCCCGGCCCATGTGGCAGGAATCGTGCCAGGTGACCTTCATCTCCACCGGGTGGGTGAACTGCATCTCGCCGCTCTGGATCTTCTCGGCGATCAGCTCGGAGTAGTGCTTCACCTCGAAGTCAAAATCGACGCCCAGCTTCTCCGCCCACTCGGGGTAGTAGACCTTCCAGGAGAGCCAGCAGGCGGGGCAGGAGGTGACCACCGTCTTGACCCCCCGCTCCTTCATCCCCTCGACATTGTGGCGCAGGATGTCGGCGAAGTCGTCCCACAGCCCGGCCACCAGCATCGGCAGGCCGCAGCAGGCCTCGCCATCCCCCATATAGGTGAACTCGATCCCGGCGGCATTCAGCAGGTGGGCGGTCCCCTGCGCCACGTCCGACTCCACATAGGAAGCGGTGCAGCCGGGGAAGTAGCCGACCTCCGCCCGCCAGCGGATCTTCTCCTCGATATCCGGCGGCACCCACTTCGCTCGGTCGCGGCTGTAGGAGGCCCAGATGTTGCGTTCCTTCTTGAGAGCAGCCCGCATGATCTCGAAGGGTGGAAAGGTCATGTGGCCTTGCTCGTGGATGAGGACCCCCCGCATCTTCAGCCAGGAGGGCTCGTTGGGCAGCTCCAGCGGGCATTCAACGTTGCAGGTCTCACAGGTGGTGCAGGCCAGGAACTTGTTCACCCACCTCTGATCGAAGTCGGCCCGGCCAGCCAAGTACTCCCGCAGGAAGAACCACTTGGCCCGGGGGGACTCAGACTCCCAGCCGCGGCCGTAGAACTGGTCACATTCGTCCACGCAGTAGCCACACTGGGCGCAGGCGTAGGCGTACCAGGCCACATCATCCGGCACGTCCCGATTGCCGGCCCCCTGGGGCCGCTCCCCGATGGGGGCCTTGGCGGCGTTCCCCACCGCCCGCACCAGCGGCTCGAAGGCCCCGGCCGTCTTCATAAACATCCCCAGGAGGCCGTTACCCAGGATCTTGCCCGGGTTCATGATCCCCATGGGGTCCACCTCCCGCTTGAAGGCCCGCAGCCGCTGGACCCGGTCGGCCCCCAGGATGCTTTTGGCCTCGTGGGCGAAGTAGAGGCCGGAGGCATAGGCCCGTCCTCCGTGCTTCTTGGCCTTCTGGATGGCGGAGAGGGAGAGGGCGAAGGCCAGGTTGAAGGTGAACCGTCGGCTGTCGTGGGGGATGAAGCCCAGGAGAATCACCTGCCCCCCCCTGGCGACCATCCCCTCGATGACCAGTGGCTGGTGGATACTCTCCTCCAGGTCCACCAGGGCCGCGTCCAGGTTCTCCAGCGGGATGACGAGCTCGGTGGGGATGAGGGAGGGTCCCAGCCGCTTGATGTGCATGATCTTGAACCGCTCCTCCCACTCGTGGGTCGCCAGCTCCGGGATAAGCCGCTCGCCGCCGTGCTTGGCAATGATGCGCTCCAGCCCCTCCCGCACCTCCCCTTCCCGCGAAGCGGGGAAGACGAAGATGGCGAGGTAGGCCTCCGGCAGCTCAGGACGGTGCTCGTGGGACGGGTGGCCGTGCTCCATCTTAGGAGGGCGCTGGTTCTTCAGCCGGGCCATCTGCGGGTTTATGAAGCTGACCGACCAAAGGGGCAGCCCCTCTTTCACCACCTCCCGCAGCGCCGTCGCCAGCCAGCGGACCTCGGCGAAGCGGGCGCCGACCACGACCTCTCGCTCCAGGGGGCGGATCCGCATCCTGACCTGGGTGATGATGCCGGTGATCCCCTCGGCGTCGGCGATGAGGGAGAGAGCGTCCCCTGCAAACTCCCGCACTTCCCCGTTGGGGAGCACCACCCGGGCGGAGAGGACGTTTTCGGCGAAGTCGCCGTACTCGAAGGAGCCATAGCCGAAGCCACCCTGGGACAGCCATCCGCCGACGGTGGAGGAGGGGGCGCTGGAGGGGTAGAGGCAGAGGGCCAGCCCCTGCTTGGCTAGCTCCTGCTCCAGCCTCTCCCACACCAGCCCCGGCTGGACGGTGATAGTGAGGTTCTCCTTGTCAATCTCCAAAATGGAGCGCATCCGCCAGAAGTCGACAGTGATGCCTCCCTTGACCGGCAGAACGCCGCCATAGCCGGAGGTGGCCTTGCCGCGGGGGATCAGGGGGACGCGGTTCTGCGCAGCCCAGCGGACCAGCTCGACCACCTCCTCCTCGCTCTTGGGCTGGACCACCGCGTCGGCCAGGGCATTGCCGATCAGCGGCTTGACCAGCGGGGGCATCTCCCCCACGTCGTGGCTGTAGATCTTGCGCTCCATCAGGTCAGTGCTGACCCGGTTGTGGAAGCGCTCGCGGAGCCACGCCTCTTGATTGGCTGTCAGTCTTCCCATCGGAATCTTTTCCTCCTAAGACAGAGCTGTGATATTCTCGCCGCGGAGGGTGCGAAGAGCACTGAGCCGGCTCCCTCCTCTGCGGTCGGTTCTCCTCCTCAGCGCTGGGCGCTCATCAGGCGCGCTCGATGTGCCAGGATGTCCGCCAGCATCGCCCGCAAGAGGTCCAGCGCCTGGATCACCCGCTGGTCGGCCAGGGAGTAGTAAACCGCCGTCCCCTCCCGTTCCGCGACGATCAGACCGCGCTCCCGGAGGATCTTCAGGTGATGGGAGACGGTGGGCTGAGGTAAACCAAGGGCCTCGGCCAGGTCGGTGACCCGACGGGGGCCATCGGCCAGAGCGTATAGGAGGAGAATGCGCTTGGGGTCCGCCAGCCCCTGGCAGACCTGTGCGTGGAGCAGATTGACCTCTTGCCGGAGGATGTTCTCCATAGCCGATGTATATCTATATGGGTATATATGAATATATAGACAATGAAATTGTACACCGTTTTCGCAGGAAG
>DQUX01000318.1 GCA_015662065.1 Anaerolineales bacterium
AGAAGCCCGCGAAGGCGGGCTTGGCTACCCGTAGCCGCGGCTTTCAGCCGCCAGGCGGAAAGGGTCCAACCGATCACAACCACCTTGGTAAGGTACTAGAGTGAGTTTTCTCAACTACTGATAGTGTATCAGAAGATACCACAATTACACCAATTCGCAAGGCTCAGCGGCGTGATATTGTCCCTCACCCCTCCCACTCCCGCATGATGGGGACGAGCAGCAAGCGCCAGGGCACGACCGCCTCCACCGGTAGCCCCATCACCGGCGTAACGACCTCGCTGGCCCGCACCCCGTATCGCTCGTTCACCACCCGGCTTCCCCTCGGCAGGTGGGCCACCGTCACCGCGAACGCGGCAGTGAGATGGACGCCGGGTCCCAGATCGGCCGGCGCCCAGGTGATCACCCCCCCCGCCTCGGTGTAGACCCCGCTGGCCCAGGCCAGGGGGAGGCCGGCCGGGACGGCGTCGGTGAGGACGACGTTGGTGAGGGTGAGGGCGGAGGTGTTGGTGGCCACGAGGGTGTAGGCCAGCAGCCGGGCGGGAAGCCCCGGTGGGAAGGAGGCCGCTTTGGCGACCCCCAGCGCGGGCCGGCCCCCCTCCACCGCCGCCAGTGCGTCCACGATCCCCCAGCCGTAGACGTTGTTGGGTACATCTTCCGGCCCGTCCCCCCCGCAGCCCTGGGTGGTGGTTTGGGGCTGCGCCGTCCGCTCCAGGACCGTCTCGGTCCCCTCCACATCTCCGATGAGGTCCGGCACCGCCGACCAGAGGAGCGCCGCCACCCCCGCCACGTGCGGCCCGGCCATCGAGGTGCCGCTCATACTGTGATAGCCGGTGCCGGGGATGCTGGAGCGGACCTCCACCCCCGGCGCGCTCACGTCCGGCTTGCGCCGCCCGGAGCCGTCCACCGTCACCGGCCCCCGACTGCTGAAGGAGGCGATCTGGTCGGCGGAGTCCGTCGCTCCCACGGAGAAGGCCGCCCCGTATATCGCCGGCGGATGCTGCGCCGTGCTACAGGCGGGGCCATCGTTCCCCGCCGAGACCACCACCAGGATGCCCGCCGCCCGCACGTTCTCCACCACTGTCTGGAGCGTATCCCAATCGCACCCCTCGTCGGGGGGGCAGTACCAGGAGTTGTTGATGACGTGGGGGGCCAGGGCGGGGTCGCCCTGAGAGGGGTCGCCGCCGACGGGGTAGGGGGCCAGGAAGAACTCGAAGCACTCGGTGTAGGTGGCGGGGGTACCCCATCCTTCCTCCATATTGCGGCAGCCGATCCAGCGGGCCCCCGGAGCCACACCGATCTGATTCCCGGCCCCGTCGTCGCCGACGATGGTGCCCATCGTGTGGGTGCCGTGGTCGCTGTCGTCGCACGGCACGGGGGCGTCGAAGCCGCAGGGATTGCCCGGGGAGGTGTGGGGGTTGTTCTCGTGGATGGCGTCGTGCCAGTTGTAGTCGTGGGTGACGGTGATGCCGTTCCAGCCCCGGTACTGGTTGATCAGCGCTGGGTGATCCCAGTCGTAGCCGGTGTCCTGCCCGGCCACGACCACCCCCTCCCCGGTGTAGCCCAGCGCCCAGACATCGTCGGCGTTAACCCGCCGGACGTTCCACTCGACGGCGAGGGGGGCCGCCACCCTCGGGGCCGGGAGGGGTCGGGGGAGAACGGCCCGCACGGAGGGGTTCGCCGCGATGCGGTCCACCTCCGGCCTCCCGGCCAGCTCCGTGGCCAGCGCCCGATCCCCCGTGACCGTCAACATGTTGACGACGTAGAAGGACCGGTGGGGGACCCCCCTCGCCTCCAGCAGTCTCCGCAGGCCGACCTGGGTACGGGACGCGGTGGCCCGCAGCCGCTCGACCACGAAGCGACCCCGGGTCGCCCGACCGGCGATGCGGGCAGCCCCCGCCAGGTCCGCCTGCTCCCGCAGGATGACCAGGAAGGTGGTCTCCCCGCCGTCCGCCGTCTCCTCCCACACCCGGGGGGCGATGTTGGCGGGACGGGATGGTCGGGCAAAGCCCAGCGGCAGCAGGGCCAGCAGGCCCAGAGCGAGGAGAGCCCTCCGGAGATTCGCCTCCCCCGTGAGGGTCGTCCGGCTATCCCGCACGGTCCGTCACCGGGATCTCCAGCGGTCCCACCTCCTGGACCACCACGCGGATCTTCAGCCGGTGGTCGCCTGGCTTCAGGGAGGCTCCGGTCACCCGCAGGGTGAAGGTCGCCCCCAGCGGGAACTGGATGGGGGCCTCGGCGGAGATCTCGCCGGCGGGCCGGGCCGGTCCATCGGGCTGGACCACCGTCACCTGCGCCAGGTCCACCGGCGCGCCATCCAGCTCCAGCCCCCGGAAGCCCTGAATGGTGCCTGGAGCGATGGTGTTCTTCAGGTCGAGGGCGAAGCCATCCTCCTCGGCCCGCAGAGAGCCCTTGACGTAGAGCTTCTTGAGAAGAACGGGTGGAATTGCCGGCATAGGAACCTCCTGATAAAATAGGAAATGTGAGATGTGAAACGGGAGCGTGCATCAGCGATGGCGCTCCGCGCCCTATGTCTCACACGCCAGTGTCAACACCGCCACCTCCGGGCGGCAGTTGAACCGCACCGGTGGGGTGACCACTCCTACACCTCGAGTCACATACAACTGCATTGGACCTACCCGGTAGAGCCCTGCCGGGTAACGGCGGGCCAAATAGGGCAGAACCGGTGGCCCCAGCAGGGGGAGACAGGCCTGCCCTCCATGGGAGTGGCCGGAGAGCTGGAGCGCCACCCGTCCGTCGGCGGCGACCACATCGGCGAAATCCGGTTCGTGGGCCAGGAGCACCACCTTGGCTCCCACCGGGGCCTTCGCCAGCGCGGCGTCCAGATCGGCCTGTCTTTCCCACACATCGTCCACTGCCGCCAGCCACAGCCCAGGGGCTACCTCCAGCCCCTCGTTGCGCAGCACCCGCACCCCTCTCTCGGCGAGCTCCCCCGCCACTATCTCCGGGTCGGTCCAATGGTCGTGGTTGCCCAGGCAGCCATAGACCCCCGCCGGAGCGTACAGCCGGCCCAGCTCCTCCGCACAGGAGGAGATAAAGGCGGCCGATCCGGTGATATAGTCGCCGCCCAGAAGGATCAAGTCGGCCTGGGTCTCCCCGGCCAGGTCTACCGCCCGGGCGATATGGCTCAGTGGCACGGAGTCGCCTCGGTGCAGATCGGAGAGAAACGCCACGCGGAACCCGTCCAGGTGGGGCGGAAGCCCCGGCAGGCCGACTCGAACCCGTCTGAGAGCCAGCCACCCGGGTTCGACCAGAAACGCGTAAGCCGGGCCACCCCCGCACAGGGCTGCTGCTGTTCCCAGACCGGAAAGGGCCAACCGGAGAAACCGCCGTCGAGAAAGCCGTGGTGTCATACTCTGATGTCCAGCACCTGGTTTCACGTCGGCTTGATTATCAGTACTTGAGAATTCTAGCCCATAACCGGTCTGCGATCGGTCAGACCGGCGGGTCACAGACCCGCCTAGAGCGAGTTTTCTCAACTACTGATTATAGCCGGTTCCCCGCGTCGTGCCAAACGCCCTCTGGCCGGGTATTCGGAGCGGAAGGGTTTCCGAACTTTTACAGCACTCGGTGGTCTCCCTCTCCGGTGTTGCCGATCACCTGCGGTTGGTATCGAGCCGCAAAGAGCGCAAAGGGCGCAACGTTTCCTTCGATTCCTTTTCTGGACATGGGCATTTTTGGTTCGTAGTGACGGCTTTAGCCGTTCCAAAGGGGCAAAAGCGGCTGAAGCCGCTACTACGAACCCGCGTCTTGACCGCTCT
>DQUX01000286.1 GCA_015662065.1 Anaerolineales bacterium
ATTCGGTCGTATTCAGTCTGTATCGGTTAGGCATCCTCGCTTTCTCGCAGCGCTACGTGCCCCCTATGGCTCGTGGTCTCTGTCCTCTAGCTCCTGACTGGTCGCAGACCGGTCAGATCGGCGGGTCACAGACCCGCCTAGAGCGAGTTTTCTCAAGTACTGATATGGCTCGAACACCCCCAAAGTGTGAGACTTGCCCCTCCCTCTCCCTTGTGGTAAACTACCCCTTACCAAAGCCCATCATCGGAGCCGACAATGCTGGCAAAAGTCACCAGTTGCGCCCTCCTGGGCCTGGAGGGGATCCTGGTCCAGGTCGAGGTGGATACCTCCAACGGTCTTCCCTCCCTCACCATCGTCGGCCTGCCCGACGCCGCGGTCAAGGAATCCAGCGAGCGGGTGCGGGCCGCCATCAAGAACTCGGGGCTCCTGTTCCCCCGCAAGCGTCTCACCGTCAACCTGGCCCCGGCCGACATCCGCAAGGCCGGCCCGGCCTACGACCTGCCCATCGCCGTGGGGATTCTCCTGGCCTCGGAGCAGGCCTGGCCTCAGGCGATGGAGGAGGCCCTCTTCGTGGGGGAGCTCTCCCTCGACGGCTCGGTCCGCCACATCCCCGGTGTCCTTCCTGTCGCCGCCCTGGCCCGTCAGGAGGGACTTCGGCGGCTCTTCGTCCCGGCGGCCGACGCGCCGGAGGCGGCGCTGGTGGAGGGGCTGGAAGTGGTCCCGGTGGAGGACCTGGGCCAGCTCGCGGCCCATCTGCAGGGGCTTCGGGAGATCCCGCCCTACAGCCCGGAGCACAACCCGGCGTCCCTCCCCCCGCCGGCCTACGCCGCGGACTTCGCCGAGATCAAGGGGCAGGAGCACGTCAAGCGGGCGCTGGAGGTGGCGGCGGCCGGGGGGCACAACGCCCTTCTAACAGGGCCGCCGGGAGCGGGCAAGACGTTGCTGGCCCGCTCCGTCCCTTCCATCCTGCCAGCGATGAGCCTGGAGGAGGCGCTGGAGGTGACCAAGGTCTATAGCGTGGCCGGGCTCCTGCCGCCCGATACCCCCCTCATCCGCCACCGGCCCTTCCGCGCCCCGCACCACACCATCAGCCACGCCGGGCTGGTGGGCGGCGGCCACTGGCCCCGTCCCGGCGAGATCAGCCTGGCCCACCGAGGGGTGCTCTTCCTAGACGAGCTGCCGGAGTTCGGCACCCGCACCCTGGAAGGGCTGCGCCAGCCGATGGAGGATGGCCTGGTCTCCATCGCCCGCTCCACCGGCACGCTCTCCTTCCCCGCCCGGTTTATGCTCATCGCGGCGATGAACCCCTGTCCCTGCGGCTACTGGGGGGACCCGGTGCGGGAGTGTACCTGCAGCCCGGCGACGGTGACCCGCTATCAGAAGCGGATCTCCGGGCCGCTCCTGGACCGGATCGATATCCACGTGGAGGTGCCGCGGGTGGACTACAACAAGCTGACCGATGACCGGCGGGGGGAGCCCTCGGCGGCGATCCGGGAGCGGGTGGAACGGGCGCGGGAGGCGCAGCGAGAGCGGTTCGCCCACACCCCCCTCACCTGTAACGCGGAGATGGGGCCGGCGGAAGTGCGGGAGATCTGCCGGCTGGACGAGGCGGGGCGGGCGCTGGTGCGGGCAGCGATGCAGCAGCTCCAGATGAGCGCCCGGGCCTTCCACCGCATCCTGAAGCTGGCCCGCACCATCGCCGACCTGGCCGGAAGTGAGCGGATCGAGACCGCCCACCTGGCAGAGGCGATCCAGTACCGGCCGCGGCGAGGGGTTCCATAGAGGGACGACGCGCTATCTGAATCGCGAAATGCCCGCCCCATTCGCGCTCTTCATGTTTGTGGGACCGCCTGGGAAGTCCCGGAGCGCATATTCCCAGGGCCAGTCGTCTCCTCCTCAGGATGAGCGGCAGGTACACGGTCTGGACCCCTTCGCGGTCTAGTACTTCACCAACGTGAATTTGAACGGTCAGGTCTCTCCCGCCCGGCGATCGGTAGGGCGCAGCTGGCCGCTGGCTACCAGCGGCAAAGCCGCCCTTCGGCGGCTCCCTCCCCTTCGTGCGGGCAGGAGAAGCCCGCGAAGGGGGGCTTGGCTACCCGTAGCCGCGGCTTTCAGCCGCCGGGCGGAAAGGGTCCAACCGATCACAACCACCTTGGTAAGGTACTCCTGCCGACAAGGGCAAGACGTTCATCACTGGCAACCGGTGTCGTTTGTCACTACGCGGGACAAGGGTCGTGAGGTATGATTATGCCCGAGGTGGGCGTGGCCTACGCCTTGCGGCAGGCGTTCTCCGCGAGCCACATCACACCTCTCCTCCTTTCCTTGGCTGACGGTCCCCCAGGCCTTCCGCCTGGGGGACCGCTCTTTCTCCCTCGCGAGCAGCGTCGCCCTACGGGGAGGGGGTGACACACCACGGAGCCGGGATGTAGTATTCGTGGGAGACGCTCTGCCCGTCGGCCGATTCCACGGTGATGGTGTGGATCAGCGCACTGCACCCCCGGGCGACGAAGACGACGCCGTACTCCCGCTCCGAGGTCTGGAAGACATCCAGATCGTGGTGGACGGTGAAGGGCGGCGCGCCGCCCTCGATGTAGATGGCGATCGTCACCTCGTACTCCCCGTCCGGCAGTGCCTGCCACGTCGCATCCCAGGGTTGGGGCACCGGGAAGCTCAGCGGGCCGGCGCTAGTGGGCATC
>DQUX01000293.1 GCA_015662065.1 Anaerolineales bacterium
CCAAGCCCTGCGGGCCGAAAGCCGGCCCCCGAAGGGGGCTTTGCCGACCGAGCCGGGCCGGTGGGGGCGCAGGGCCCTGCGGGCTTACGCCCGGCGGAATGGGCAAGCAGTACCAACGCTCAAGAGGGAGACTACCCGACGTCCCCGCCGGGTCATCGCCGGTCGTTCAGCCACCGCACCTGCCCGATCCACTCCTCGGCCTCGGTCTCGGAGAGCATTCGGTCGAGGGCCTCGATCAACTCGGGCAGGGTCCACTTCGACTGGGCGGCCAGGACGATGCCCCCGTAGCGGGGGTATCGCCGGGCCAGGGCGATGAAGTCGCGGGCGTTGAAGGTGAAGACGACCCGGCCCTGGGCGGTGGCGGCCAACAACTGGACTTCGTCGTCGGCATCGCGAGCGATCCACTCCGTCGGTGTGCGGGTCACGTCGTGGCCTCGGGAGACCAAAGCAGCGTGGAGGGCCTTGATGGAGGCATCGGCATCGAGGTGGAGTTTGGGTTTAGGCATCGGGTTTCCCCGCCTCCGCCGCCTCCTCGGCCTGGATGGCGGCGTCGATCTCGGCAGAGTGGGCCCGGTAGAAAGCGAGGGTCTCTTCGACCTGCGCTTTCGTCAGGTCGAACTCCTCGACGATCCGGTCCTTCGTCCAGCCCCAACGGTGGGCAGCCACGACGATGGTCTGGACACGGACGCCGGTCCCACGCACGACGGGCGTGGGCCAGCCGAGGGCCCCACGACGGTAAGTGATATGGGGGAAGGCCGGGTCGTCGATGGTCTGTCTCAACGCCCCAATCTTCTCTGCCACGGCCCACATAATGAACTGGTTGAGGGAGATGCCCTGACGGGCAGCCCACTCTTCTGCCTCCCGCTTCAGTTGGGCGGGTAGGTTCAACGGGTATCGGGCCATCGTCGCCTCCTGGGTACGATATCGTATAGCATATCGTATGATATGTCGCATGGTTGGAAGTGTCAAGGGGAGCCAAGGGATTGAGAGCGCTTCGGCTTGGGAGTGGGACGTCTCCGGTCCGGGCGGTTCGTGGGGAAACACGAAGGGCAGCGAGATGGGCCCCGTTTGCGAGGCACCTGATCGAGATTGCGCGCCGGGGCATAGGAAATCGGTGTCGCAGGATTGCAGATTTCTCAGAATGCACCTATAATCCCCTTGCACTGTAGCATGCTTCCATTGGAGGCCTACAATGAACAACGGTGCAAACCCCGATGGCGCTGCCGTGCGAGGCGGTGCCGGTTCCAGCCCCGCCGCGGTAGCAAGAATCCCCGTTGAGACTATCGCGAATAGGATCGCGTAACCAAAGGCACCGGAGTGAGGTGTAGTATGTCCGGAAAGATCGCCTCTGTGCTTTTGTTGACCTCCCTGGCGTTACTTGTTGCCTGTGGCGGCCCGTCACTGGTGGCAACGCCGTCTCCTTCCTTGCCCCCTGATCCCCTCGCGGAGGGGGATGCGCTCCTTTCCCGAACGGATTACGCCGGCGCACTGGCGGCCTACCAGCGCGCGATCGAAGAGGGTGTCGACCAGGCAGCGGCGGAGGTAAAGCGCGGTTACATACTGGCGCTCCTCTACGACTTCGACGCAGCGCTCGCAACGTGTGAACACGCAGTCGAACTCGCCCCGGACGACCCCGACATCCGGTCCTATCTGGCCATCGTGCAGGCGATGGCTGGGGACGATGAGGCTGCACTCGAGACGGCAAAAGAGGTCGTTGCCGCGCACGACGACCGTTGGCTATCCCAGGTTGCCCTGGCGTACGCCAACCTGGAGCGTGGCGTCCTGGACGAGGCATTGGCAGCCGCCGAATCAGCGGTCGCGTTGGCTCCCGACCGGGCCCTGGCTCACGACCTCCTCGGTAAGATCCTGGAAACGATGAATCATTTGGACGAAGCAGAGACAGCCTACCGGCGCGCGATGGAACTGCAGCCCGAGTTCGCACCGTGGATGCTCGATTTGGCGCAATTCTATGTCGCGCTGAGGCAATGGAACGAGGCCGCCCGGCTTGTGGAGCGGGCTCTCCAGGTCGGCCCTCAGGAATGCCGCGGCTATGCGAGCCGAGCCACCCTTCGACTGCCTCCTCTGGGCAGTACCTTTCGGGAGATGAAAGCAGCTTACGCGGACGTTTTGGAGGCGTACCGGACTAACCCCCTGTGCAGGGCAGCGGATGTGCCCTTACGAAAGGTTCTCTGGGAGTACACACCGGGGTCCGAGATCGAGGAGGAACTGGAGAAGGCCGTCACGGAGCACCCCTACGACGTCCAGGCGTACTTTGCCCTCGCAGAGGTCTACGGCACAACCTGCCGTTTGGAGAACGTAGAAGCCCTCTTCAACACCCTTCTGGAACGGCAACCCGAAGAACCGGCTGCCTACCTGACCATAGCCCGGTACCACGTAGATCCCCTGCCTGTCTGGGGGGCCAGCTGGCTGCTCCACGGAG
>DQUX01000368.1 GCA_015662065.1 Anaerolineales bacterium
CGCGCCGGTTGGCGCCGCCGCTGGTGGCCCACCTGGGGCCGGCGGGGCAAGAGGCCCTGCGCGACGAGCCCCGGCCAGGGGACCTGCTGCGGGATGAGATCGGACCGGCGCTTTTCACTTCTCCCGAGGGGGAGGAGGTGGTGGGTTTTCTCGAACAAGCGAGGAGATTGGTATGACCGAGTGGCTGCTAAGTGGGCACAACACCCAGGAGACGACCGGCGTCGCCCGACCGGTGACGGTGACGATGACTGAGACCGGCCTGGATGCCCAGATCTCCTGGTTTCTGGAGCAGTTGGCCGGGGATACATCCGATTTCGATCCGACGCTGAAGCCCTCGGCAGTCGTGCAGGGTCGGCTGTACCTGAACATCAACTACTACGTCCGCAATATGGCGGCGGTGATGCCCTTCGACCCGGAGTCGGTGGGGGTGCCGGCCGGCCTGGTAGAGACGACCGTCGAGGTGCCCCGCGGTCGGCAGTTGCGGCTGCCTGGGCGGTTCCGTCGCACCTACCGCTGGGCGGCGAACTTCTACCGCCACGTGCTGCCCGAGCTGGATCGAAAGCTCAGGGATTTCTACTGGCAGTTGCGGGAGGAGCCAGACGACGCCCCCTCCCTCATCTGGGCGCTCTTTGAGCCGGGGTTCTACGCCCAGGCGCGGGATACCGACCGGGCCCACATCGTCATCGCCCTGACTATCACCGCGCTGGATACCGTCCTGCGTCAACGGGCCCCCCAGTTGCTCAGCCTCTTCGCCGGGCAGGCCACCGCCACCTCGTTGATCGGCCAGCGGATCTGGGAACTGCGCCAGACAGCGGAGCAATGTGGGCCGGAGGTGGGCCGGATGCTCCAAAGCGGCACGGTCGAACTGGATGCCTACGAAGCGCTCCCCGAAGCCGCCCCGCTGGTGGCCGGGGTGCGGGCCTTCCTCCGAGAGTACGGCCACCGGGGCTTTCGCTACGAGGCCGACTTCGAGACCGAGCGGCTGGCGGATCGCCCTGAGCACATCCTTCTGGCAGTGGCCGGGCAACTGAACGAGAGCGAACCGCCCGAGGTACGGGCCGAGGCCACCCGCCGTGCGGCGATGAAATCGCTCCGGCGGATGAATCCCTTCGCGCAGCTCTTCTGGCGGCAGAACCTGCGCTGGGGCCAGCGGCTCATCTCCTGGCGGGAGGACTCCAAGAGCAACATCGCCCTCCGGCAGGCGACCTATGGGCTGGCAGCCCGCCACCTAGCCCACCACTTCTATCCCGACCACCCCGACGATACGATGATGTTCTATACGCTGGAGGAGTTCCTCGCCTTCGTGCACAGCCGGGGGGAGGAGCGGGTGGACCAGGGGACCCTCAACCGGCGACGGGCGCAGTTCGAGCTGTATCAGACGCAGCCCCCGCCGCCCGAGCTGATCTGGTACAATCCCCTGACCCGCCACTGGAGGCCGGCGCTGGAGCAGGAGGAGGAGGCCCTCGCCGCCGGGCATGCCCGGCTGCAAGGGATCGCCGCCAGCGCCGGTAGCGGCCCGAGCGAGGGGATCGCGGTGGTGACCAACGACCCGCTGGACGCCGCACGGCGGCTGTTGGAGATGGAGGGGCCTGTGGTGCTGGTCACCCGGTTGACCGACCCGGCCTGGTCCAGCCTCTTCCGCCGCCTGAGCGCGGTGGTCACCGAACTGGGGGGCGTGATCTCCCACGCCGCCATCGTCGCCCGGGAGAACGGCCTCCCCGCCGTCGTCGGCGTCCCGGAGGCCACCCACCGGGTGCGGGACGGGCAATGGCTGCGGGTGGACGGCACCACCGGCACCGTGGAGGTGCTGTCATGAGGAGGATGCTCTTTGTCCCCTGGGAGGAAGGCGATGGACGATCCGTCCCGCCGGTGGACGAGGTGGGAGGAAAGGGGCGCGGCCTCTACTGGCTGGCAGCCAACAGCTTCCCGGTCCCACCGACCTGGGTGCTCAGCACAATGGCCTTCGATATGGTGGTGGAGCGGGCCGGACTGATGGACGACATCGTCGAGATCGGGCGGGCCATCGCCGAGATCGGCGACGACTGGGCGGCGGCGCAACAGGCCCTGGAAGGGCTGGAACCACGACGGGCGAGGGTGGTGGACGCACTGCGCCAGGCGGCGATGCCCGACCGGGTGGGCGCGGCCCTCTCCGACCTGCCGCTGGCGCCGGCCCAGTGGGCGGTCCGCTCCTCCGCCACGGTGGAGGACGCCCCCCAACACACGTTCGCCGGCCAATTCCTCTCCCTGCTCTCGGTGCCGAAGGGGATGAGGGTCTGGGATGGGGTACGGCGGGTGTGGGCCTCCAACTTCGGGCGAGAGCCGCTGATGTACTGCGCTCAGAACAGAGTCTCGCTGCCGAGGATGGCGGTGATCCTTCAGCCGATGGAGCCCATCACGGCGCGGGATCGCTCCGGCGTGGCCTTCAGCCACTCCCCGGTGGAGACGCTGCCGGGGGTGCTGATCCAGGCCGCCTTCGGCACCGGGCAGGTGGTCGTCGGCGGTTACGGGGGGGACCTCTACAGCGTGCAAGGGGAGCGGGTGCAGGTCCAGCCGATGCCCCCCGCCCAGATCCGGGTCACCGACCCGGAGGGAGACACGGTGCCCCGGTCCTCTCCCTCGGGCCTCACCCTCACAGAGAGGGAGGCCCGGGAGCTGGCCGGGCTGGTGCTGGCAGTGGCCAAGCGGTGGGGCAGGCCGGTGAACGTGGAGTTTGTGTGGCGAGCCGGGGGGGAACCCGAGTTGGTGCAGGTGCGGTCGGCCGGGCAGTTTTGATTGAGCACCACGCGCGCCCGCCATACGCTTTCCCTACGGAAACCCTACGACCGACACGGCTCCCTTGTCCCTTTTCCCCTCCGTGTGTTATAATGCCCCTGGAGGTTCCGCCGTGGAGGTCATCCTGACGCACGAAAACGCCGATTTCGACGCTATCGCGTCGCTTCTGGGGGCCCACAAACTCTTCCCCGAGGCGGTGCCGGTCCTGCCGCGCCGCGTCAACCGCAACTGTCGGGCCTTCCTCTCCCTCTACGGCGCTGAGCTCCCGCTGGTCCACCCCGATGACCTGCCCCCCCGCCGCCGCATCCGTCGGGCCATCCTGGTGGATACCCAAGGGCTGACCACCCTCAAGGGGATGGTGCGAGGCCTGCCGGTGGACATTATCGACCATCACGAACCAAATCGGGACCTACCGGCGGGCTGGCGGTTCTCCGGCGAGCCGATGGGGGCGACGACGACGTTGCTGGTGGAGGAGATCTCCCAACGCTCCCTCCACCTCACCCGCATCGAGGCCACCCTGCTCCTGATGGGCATCTACGAGGACACCGGCACCCTCTCCTACCTGACCACCACCCCCCGCGACGTGCGGGCGGCCGCCTGGCTGATGGAGCAGGGGGCGAACCTGGCGGTCGTCAACGAGTTCCTCCACCACCCGCTGACCTCCGGCCAGCGGGAGCTGTACGAGCGACTGCTAGATGGGGCGGTCACTCACGAGATCGGCGGGCACGTCATCGTCGTCGCCACCGGTCGGGCGGACGGTTACGACGAGGAGATCTCCACGCTGGCCCACAAACTGCGGGAGCTCCTGGAACCCTCCGCCCTCTTCGTCCTGGTCGCCCTGAACGACCACGTCCAACTGGTCGCCCGTTCCACCACCAACGATATAGACGTATCCGCCATCGCCGCCCACTTCGGCGGAGGGGGCCACACCCGCGCCGCCGCCGCTATGGTCCGCAATCGCACCCTGGAATCGGTCCACGCCGAGCTCCTGAACCTGTTGCCCCGCATCGTCCGCCCCGCCGTCACCGTCGGTCAGATCATGTCCCGAGGGGTCCAGATCCTCTCCCCCGATACCACCGTGGCAGAGGCGGACGACCGGATGCGGCGGACCGGCCACGAGGGGTACCCGGTGGTGGAGAACGGGCAGGTGGTGGGTCTCCTCACCCGCCGAGCGGTGGACCGCGCCCTCCAGTTCGGCATGGTCTCCCACCCCGTCCGGCAGGTGATGGAGCCGGGGAACATCACCGTGGCCCCCGACGACCCGGTGGAGAAACTGCAACGGCTGATGATCGAGGCCGGCTGGGGACAGGTGCCCGTGGTCCGAGATGGCGAGATCATCGGCGTGGTCACCCGCACCGACCTTATCACCCTCTGGGGGACCCCGCCCGGCCAGCCCCGACAAACCCACGTCCAAGCGCTGCTGGAGAACGCCCTCCCCCCTCAGACCCTGGCCCTGGTCCAGCGGACCGCCGAGACGGCGCAGGAGATGGGGTACAGCCTCTACTTCGTGGGAGGGCTGGTGCGGGACCTGCTGCTGGGGGCCCCCATCGTGGACGTGGACCTGGTAGTGGAGGGAGAGGCCATCCGGCTGGCCCGTCACCTGGCCCAACTGTTGGGCGGGCGGGTGGTCGCCCACGACCGCTTCGGCACCGCCAAGTGGATCCTCAACAACCGTGTCTGGCAGGGGGTGGCCGGCGGCCCACCGCCCCCCGAGAAGGCCATCTCCTCGGTGGACTTCGCCACCGCCCGCACCGAGTTCTACACCCACCCTACCGCCCTGCCGGAGGTGGAACGGAGCTCCATCAAGCAGGACCTGCACCGGCGGGATTTCACCATCAACACCCTGGCGATCCGGCTGGACCCGCCCTACTGGGGACAACTGCTAGATTTCTACGGCGGTGAGGCGGACCTGCGGGACGGGATCATCCGGGTGCTCCACAGCCTCAGCTTCGTGGACGATCCCACCCGCATCCTCCGGGCAGCCCGGCTGGAGGCCCGCCTGGGCTTCTCCCTCGACCCCCGCAGCGAGAAACAGATCGCCAACGCCCTGCCGATGCTCAGCCGGGTCAGCGGCGACCGTATCCGGCACGAACTGGAGCAGATTCTGGATGAGGAGGAACCGGAACGGGCCCTCTGTCGGCTGGATGGGCTGGGGGTCCTGCAGGAGATCCACCCCGACCTCCGCTGCGATTCCTGGCTCTCGACGCGCTTTCAGACGATACGGGGGGAACTGGACCCCGCCACCTGGGAGATGGCCCCTTCGGACCGCCGCTTCCTCCACCTGGCCCTGTTCCTGTACCGCCTGGAGTCCAGGTCGCTGGAGGCGGTCCTGAAACGGCTTAAGGTCCCCCGGGCCGACGCCGACGACCTGCGGATGCTGCCCGACCTGCGGCGGGTCCTGCGGCGGGTGGCCCTCACCCGCCGGCCCAGTCGCATCTACCGGCTCCTCCGGCCCTACCCCGCCCGGCTCCTCGCCGCCGCCTGGACCGCCAGCGACCGGGCCGGGCTGCGGGGGAAGCTGCTCCGGTTCCAGACCGAGTACCGGCGCGTGGAGACGGCGCTGACCGGCGAGGACCTGAAGAGGCTGGGGCTGCGGCCCGGCCCGCTCTTCGGCCGTCTGCTGAGCGCGCTCCGGGACGCCCGGCTGGACGGGCAGGTCGCCACCCGGGAGGAGGAGGAGGCCCTTCTGCGCCGGTTGCTGAAGGCGGAGGGGGTGGAGCTGAACCGGGAACTGAGAGTTGAGAACTAGCTTGACAATGTTACGTTAACATAAAACTCTCGCTTTGAAGGCTCCCGGCGGGTCTGTGACCCGCGTCTCCGGCCGGAGGATACCTTTTTCGGCCCAAGTCGGGGGTCACAGACCCCCTCAGAGCATAGTGAATTCAGGCTCCCGGCGGGTCTGTGACCCACGTCTCCGGCCGGAGGCTACCTTTTTCGGCCCAAGTCGGGGGTCACAGACGGCGGCTCCCTCCCCTCACAACCATCTTGGTAAGGTACCAGCAAAGAGGAGGCCACGTGCACATCCAGACAGAAGTGGTGAGAGGACAACCGTTGAGGGTGGAAGACCACAGGCTGGTGCCGGTGGTGCAGCGGACTACCGGGATGTGGCGGCAGGCCACCGTCGGCTCCCACCACCTGTCCGCCCGGGGCGGGGGCTTCGTCCGCCTGCGCCCCCTGGGGCTGGTGGAACGGCGGGGGGAAGAGGAGCATTTCATCCCTATCCCCGACACGACCGGTCAGGCGATGCGGGGCATGCTGGTGGCAGCGGTGGTGATCCCCCTCCTCCTGATCCTGGCCGCGCGGCTGACCCGGCGGTAGGCTTCCAACACCAGCCTATTAACCTACTACCTTACCAAGGTGGTTGTGATCGGTTGGACCCTCTCCGCCTGGCGGCTGAAAGCCGCGGCTACGGGTAGCCAAGCCCCCCTTCGCGGGCTTCTCCTGCCCGTACGAAGGGGAGGGAGCCGCCGAAGGGCGGCTTTGCCGCCGGTA
>DQUX01000064.1 GCA_015662065.1 Anaerolineales bacterium
CCTTCGCGAGCCATATGCTCCCCGTGACCCATGTGCTCCTCGCCCTCCTCGTGCATCTTGTGAACCTCTCGCTTCATACCTTTCCTCCTCCCTTCTTGGGCTTTCGCCTGCCGATCCGTCCGGAGGGCGCAATGCGTTGCGTCCCTACTCCAGGCGGACCGGCACCAGCACCGCGCATCTCCTGCCTCCTACCTCATACACGCAGCCGCTCCCGGATCTCCTCAAACTCCTCCGGTGTGATCTCCCCTGCCGCCAGGCGCTGCCGGGCAATATCGAGCGGATCTGCTCCGCCCTTCAGGTTCAACGCCTCCAGGTTCAGGGCGCCGCTCCGGTGGAGCAGCCAGCCCGCGCCGCCGAGGAGCAGGAGGGAACCCAGCAACCCCGTACCGCCTCCACACCGTCCCCACAGCCAACCTCTATGACATCCCATCGCTTACCTCCATTTTTTAGGATATGTTTCGATTATACGACGGCATCCCCATCGCGGGGAGGGGCGTTCGGCCCCTTTCCATCCCCGCCTTTTGGCGGGGTGGTGAACGACCCATCCTCCAGCCACAGGACCCGGTCGGCGATATCCTTGATACGTTCGTCGTGGCTGACGATGATGACGCTGCGCATCCCCTCTTTGGCGATCCGACGGAGAAGTTGCATCGTCTCTTGGCCGCGGCGGCTGTCCAAGTTGGCCGTCGGCTCGTCGGCGAGGATGATGTCCGGCTCGTTGACCAGGGCCCGGGCGATGGCCACTCGCTGCTTCTCCCCACCGGAGAGTTTCTCCGGCAGGAAGTTCAGCCGGTGCCCCACCCCCAACTGCTCCAGCAGCGCCCTGGCCCGCCGACGGGCGGCCCGACGGGAGAGGCCGGTCAACTGGACCACCAGGGCGACGTTGTCCAGGGCGGAGAGGGAGGAGAGAAGGTTGAAGTCCTGGAAGATGAAGCCGATCCGGTGCAGCCGGACCTCCGGCAGTCGCCGTTCGTCCAGTTGGGTCAGATCGTCCTGGCCGATCCGGATGCGGCCCTCGGAGGGTTTGAGCAGCCCGCCCAGCATCAACAGCAGCGTGGTCTTGCCGCTCCCAGAAGGCCCCATAATCAGGATGATCTCCCCCGGCCCGACGGTCAGGGAGACGTCCCGCACCGCCACCACCTCGATCTCTCCGCCGCCGAAGCGACGGGTGACGTGTTCAACAAGCATCACAGGTTCCATAACATCCTCGCCTCAACTCCGAAACACCTGGGCCGGGTCCAACCGGGCCATCTGCCAGGCCGGGACCAAGGCGGCGACGACGCCGATGCCCAGGGCGGCCGTGAGCACCCGTACCACGCCGGCCTGCGTCAGGGCCATCGCTGTGCCGGGGACGACCTGCGGCAGGACCAGCCCCATCAGCCAGACCAGGCCGATGGCTACCGCCGCGCCCATCATCAGGCTCAGGAAGGCCTGGACGGCGACGACGGTATACAGGTGTCGGTTCTGGGCCCCCATCGCCTTCAGCACGCCGTACTCCTGCCGTTTGCGGAGGGTGCTGGTGTAGAGGGTGAGGGCGGTCACTGCCAAGCCGATCAGCAGGCCGGCCAGGTTCATGATATAGATGACCTCGACGCTCATGTCCTTGATGATCTGGCGCTCTTCGCGGGCGAATACCTCGCGGGGCAGGGCGGTGACATCCTCGTTGCGCGCCTCGATGGCCGCAGCCACCTCCGTCGGGTCGTAGCCCGGCTCGACGGCGAGCAGGGCGTAACTGATGGCGTCCCCCCGCCGCAGGGCCCGGAAGTCGTCGATGTGGATGAAGGTAACACTGTTGATGATGTTAGTCAGCCCCTCGGTGAGGCCCACCACGGTGAAGGTCTCTCCCAGGATCTCGATCTCGTCCCCCAGTTCGACCCCCTGGCTGCGGGCTACAGCGTTGTCGATGATGGCCTCGCCCCGCTTCAGCCGAGCCGTCCCAACCACTACCGTCCGGGGACCGCCCAGGGGCTCCCGGGGGTCGAAGCCGATGATGTAAGAGAGGACATCGGCCTCATCCGTCTCCACCACGCCGGTGGTGTAGAGGATCGGGCTGGCGCTGGCGACTCCCTCGACACGGGCGGCGCGGCGCATGTCCTGGACGGAGATGGCCGAGGCGGCCATGTGCAGGTTCCGGACTCCCTCCTGAGCGACGAAGATGTCCGCGCCAGATTGGTAGATGTAGGCCACCAGGTCCTGTTCCGATCCGGCCAACAGCGCGTCCAGGGAGAGCATCAGAAGCAGCGCCATCGCCACGCCCCCCACCCCGAGGAAGAACTGGATGCGGCTCTGCAGAAGGTTTCGCCAGGCCAGGTGGAACATTCCCCCTACTTTCTGAAGACCTCGGCCGGGTCTAACCGGCCCACGTAGCGGGCCGGGAGGAAAGCCGCCAACAGCCCCATCAGCAGTCCGGAGAGGGCCACTGGCAGGACATCCTCGGGCCGGATGACGACCAGGAACTCGGGGGCGGTGCGCATGATCCATCGGCCCGCCAGCAGAGCCAGCCCCACGCCCAGCGCCCCGCCCATCAGGGAGACGACCAGCCCCTGCTGGGTGACCAGCCAGTAGAGGTGGACG
>DQUX01000014.1 GCA_015662065.1 Anaerolineales bacterium
CCCCTCCTCCTCGAACGCTCCCCCGCCCGGGGGGAGGAGGCGCCGCTGGACCGGGCCCTCACCCTCATCTTCGACCAACCGATGGACCCCGCCTCCGTCGAGGCGGCGTTCTTCATTGAGCCGGCCGTCGAGGGCGCCTTCTCCTGGCCCGACCCCGCCACCCTGGTCTTCATCCCCCGCGCCGGCTGGGAGCGGGCCACCCGCTACCGGGTCGAACTGAGCACGGCGGCCAAGTCCGTCGAGGGAGTGCCGCTGCGGGAGGAGGTGGACTTCACCTTCGCCACCGTCGGCTACCTGGAGGTGACCCAGGTCATCCCCGAGCCGGGCACCGTCGACGTGGAGCCGGACGGGGCCGTCACCGTGATGTTCAACCGGCCCGTCGTGCCGCTCCGGCTGGTCAGCCTCTCCGCGCCGGAGATGCCCCCCCCCTTGCAGTTCGACCCACCGGTAGAGGGGGCTGGTGAGTGGGTCAACACCTCCATCTACGTCTTCCGCCCCGACACCGGCTTCACCCCCGGCCGGACCTACCGGGCCACCATTCCGGCGGGCCTCGCCGACACCACCGGCGGGGTCCTGGAGAGCGATTTCACCTGGACCTTCACCATCCAGGCCCCCACTATCCTTCAGACGGAGCCAGCGGATGGGGAGGACCTGGTTCCCCTGACCCAGCCCATCACTGTCACCTTCAGCCAGCCGATGGACCCCGTTTCCACCCAGGCCGCCTTCTCCCTCGGACCGCCCGTGGAGGGAACCTTCTCCTGGAGCGAGGACAGCACCGTGATGACCTTCCTGCCGGACGGGCTGCTGCCGCTGGACACCCGGTACACCGTCCGCATCGGCCGCACCGCCCGCGCCGCCGTCGGCGACGCGACGCTGGAGGAGGAGTACACCTGGACCTTCGAGACGGTGCCCTACCCGCGCATCCTGCGGACCGAGCCTGCCGACGAGACCCTCGCCGACCCCGACATCTCTTTGGAGATCTACTTCTCCGCCCCGATGGACGTCGCCACCCTGATGCCCCACATCACCATCCTGCCGGAGCCCACCCAGGTCTATACCTACTGGGCGAGTCGCAACAACCGCCTCCTCCTCTCCTGGGACATCCAACCCTCCACCGATTACGAGGTCCACCTGGGCGAAGGGATGGCCGATCCCTACGGCAACACCCTCGGCGAGGACCAGGTGGTCCGCTTCACCACCCGCCCCCTGAACCCCCTGGCCTACCTCGCCGTTCCCGGCAACGTGGGCACCTACAACGCCTACACCGCCACCCAGATCTACCTCCTCCACCGCAACGTCAGCCGGGTGGACCTGGCCCTCTATCGGCTGGACTGGCAGGACTTCCTCCGGTTGACGGGGCCGGACCGGTGGGATATGTGGGACCGGTTCAACCCGGCGACGCAGGCGGAGTTGTTGCGGGAGTGGAGCCTGGACGCCGAGGCCCCCCTCAACGAGAGCCGCTACCTGCGGGTAGACCTGTCGGGGCGGGCCTCTGTGCCCGCCCGGGCCTCCCTCCCACCCGACCTCTACTTTCTCGAGCTCTCCGCTCCGGAGGTGCGCCAGCACGAATGGTACGAGCCCTCCCGCCACATCCTGGTCGTCTCCTCCCTCCACGTGACCCTGAAGCTGGCCCAGCGGGAGGCGCTGGTCTGGGCGACCGACCTGCTGACCGGCGAACCGGCGGCGGGGTTGGATGTCTTGCTGCTGAACCCCGATGGGGACCCGTTTGCCCAGGGCGTCACCGACGCCGACGGGCTCTTCCAGGCCGAGTTCGACCCCCTGGAGGACGTCTGGGCCCCCCACACCGCCCTGGTCGGGGAACCGGGGACGGAGGAGTTCGGCGTGGCGGTGAGCAGTTGGTACGAGGGGATCGGCCCGTGGGATTTCGGCCTCCCCTCCGCCTTCGCCGCCCAGCCGTACCGGCTCTACCTCTATACCGACCGGCCCATCTACCGGCCCGGTCAGCCCGTCTACTTCCGGGGCGTGGTCCGCGCTGAGGACGACGCCCGCTACAGCCTCCCCTCGGGGCCGACGGCTGTTCCCATCACCGTCTACGACGACCAGGGACAAGAGATCTTCAGCGACACGCTCCCCCTCTCCGACTTCGGCACCTTCAACGGCCAGTTCACCCTGGGCGAGGAGGCCGGTCTGGGCTACTACTACATCGAGGCGCAGGTCGGCCAGCAGACCGACGGCGTCGGCTTCCAGGTGGCCGAGTACCGCCGCCCGGAGTTCGAGGTGGAGGTGACCACCGACGAGAACGAGGTCCTGGCCGGAGAGCGGATCAACGTCGTCGTCCAGGCCACCTACTTCTTCGGCGGCCCCGTCGCCGACGCGCAGGTCTACTGGACCCTCCTGACCCAGGACTACGCCTTCCGGCCCGACGTGCCCGGCCGGTGGGATTGGACCGATACCAGCCACTGGGACTGGTGGCAGCCCCAGGAGGTGCCCGGCTGGGGACGGGTGATCGCCGACGGCGAAGGGACCACCGACGGGCAGGGTCGCCTCGTCTTCTCCGTCCCCGCCGACATCGCCGACGCCCTCCTCAGCCAGCGGCTCACCATCGAGGCCGCCGTCACCGACATCAACGACCAGTCCGTCAGCGACCGCGCCACCGTCATCGTTCACAAGGGGCTCTTCTACATCGGCCTGCGGCCCACCCGCTACGTCGGTCGGGTCGGCGAGGAGCAAACAGTCGAGATCCGCACCGTGGACTGGGAGGGAGGGGCGGTGGGGGATGTCCCCCTCGCCGTCACCTTCAACCGAAGGGAGTGGCTCAACGTACAGGAGGAAGACGAGTTCGGCAACCTCTATTGGACCTGGGTCGCCTCCGACACGGTCGTCTTCAGCCAGACGGTGACCACGGATAGCCAGGGACAGGCGATGGCGGCCTTCGTCCCCGAGGTCGGCGGCACCTACATCATCCGGGCGCAAGGGACCGATGAGCGGGGCAACGAGGTCGTCTCCGCCACCTGGCTGTGGGTCTCCACCAGCGAGTACGTCAGTTGGCGGCAGGAGAACAACGACCGCATCCAGTTGATCGCCGACCGGCGCGCCTACCGGCCCGGCGACGTGGCCCAGATTCTCGTCCCCTCCCCCTTCCAGGGCGAGGTGACCGCCCTCTTCACCGTCGAGCGGGGGCGGATCATCGAGCACCGGGTCCAGACCCTCTCCGGCAACGCTGAGACCATCGCGCTGCCCATCACCGCCGACCACGCCCCCAACATCTACGTCTCGGTGGTGCTTGTGAAAGGAGTAGACGAGACCAACCCGGTGCCCGCCTATCGGCTCGGCTACGTTTCCTTTGAGGTATCCACAGAGCAGCAGGAGTTGACCGTCGAGATCGTCTCCGACCGGAACCTGGCGGCGGGGGAGCACTACGGCCCCCGGGAGCAGGTAACGGCCGAGATCCGGGTGACCGATGCCGACGGCGAGCCGGTGGAGGCGGAGGTGGGGCTGGCGGTAGTCGATAAGTCGGTCCTCTCGCTGGCCCAGCCCAACGCCCCCGCCATCGTGGAGGCCTTTTACGGCGAGCGCGGCCTGGGCATCCGCACCGCCGACAGCCTTTCCCTCTCCATAGACCGCGTTAACGTCCGCGTGGCGGAGGGGAGGAAAGGGGGAGGAGGGAGCGGTCCGGAGGCGGCGCTGGCGGGAGCCGGGTTCATCCGCCAGGAGTTCCCGGATACCGCCTTCTGGGCGCCCGACGTGCGCACCGATGAGACGGGCCGGGCGACCGTTCGCTTCCGCCTGCCGGACCAGTTGACCACGTGGAATCTGGACGCCCGGGCCGTCACCCGTGAGACGCTAGTGGGGCAGGTCGAACTGGACATCCTCTCCACCAAGGACCTGTTGGTGCGGCCGGTGACCCCTCGCTTCTTCGTCGCCGGCGACCGGGCGGACTTGGCGGCGGTGGTGCACAACAACACCGACCGACAACTGGAGGTGGACGTGTGGCTCGAAGCGGAGGGGGTGACCCTCCTAGGGGATGCCCGTCATACTGTTACCCTAGAGCCCGGCGGCAAGGCACGAGTGGAGTGGCCCGTCGAAGTCCCATCGGAGCAAACGTCGGGGCGGGCCTCCGTGCCCGCCCAACCCGCCCGGTGGGCTGACCTGATCTTCCACGCCGAGGGCGGCGGCCTCTCCGACGCCGTGAAGCCCCCGGCGGGCCTCCCGCCCGACCGGCGGCTCCCCATCTACCACTACTCCACACCGGAGACGGTCGGCACCGCCGGGCAGCTCGACGAGGCGGGCAGCCTGCTGGAGGCCGTGGCCATCCCCCGCACCGTGGACATCACCCAGGGCCACCTCACCGTCCGCATCGAGCCCTCTCTGGCGGCGGGGATGACCGGGGGGCTGGACTACCTGGAGCATTTCCCCTACGAGTGCACCGAGCAGGTGGTCTCCCGCTTCCTGCCCAACGTCCTCACCTACCGGGCGCTGGCCCAACTGGGGCTGGAGGACCCGGAACTGGCAGCGAACCTGCGGGAGCAGGTCGGGACCGGCCTACAGCGCCTCTATGCCCGCCAGCACTACGACGGCGGCTGGGGCTGGTGGGTGAACGATGAATCCAACACCCTGGTCACCGCCTACGTGGTCTTCGGGCTGGTCAAGGCCCACGAGGCAGATTTCGCCGTCAACGAGGGGGTGATAGAACGGGGCGTGGAGTTCCTGCAGGACCGGCTGACGCCCGTCGCCCGCCTGTCGACCACCGAGGCGGTCAACCGACAGGCCTTTGTCCTCTACGTGCTGGCGGAGGCCGGCGAGCCGGACGAGAGCCAACTCTCGGCCCTCTACGAGGCCCGGGGACGGCTGGGCCACTACGGGAAGGCCTACCTGGCGCTCTCCCTCAGCCTGTTGGGGCGGACCTCCGTGTCCGCCCAAGGGCAGGAGGATCCCCGCATCCGCACCCTCCTTTCCGACCTGAACTCTGCCGCCATCGTCAGCGGAACCGGTGCCCACTGGCAGGAGGCAGAGCCGGAGCGGTGGAACTGGAACACCGACACCCGCACCACCGCGGTGGTGCTAGGCGCGCTGGCCCGCCTCGACCCGGAGAACCGGCTGGCCTCCCAGACGGTCCGCTGGCTGATGCACGCCCGCACCGGCGACCATTGGGAGACCACCCAGGAGACCGCCTGGGCCCTCATCGCCCTAACCGACTGGATGGTCGCCACCGGCGAGCTGGAGGCCGACTACGAGTGGGGCGTCCGCCTCAACGGGGAGGACCTGGGCTCCGGGCAGGCCACGCCGGAGACGGTGCGGGAGGTAGCGGAGTTCCGCGTGGCGGTGGCAGACCTGCTGCGGGGGGAGGCCAACCGGCTCCAGATCGCCCGGGGCGAGGGGCCGGGCCGGCTGTACTACACCGCCCACCTGCGGGCCTACCTGCCGGTGGAGGAGGTACGGGCGCTGAACCGAGGGATCATCGTCGGGCGGACCTACGAGATGGCGGATTGCGAGGAGGACTGCCCGCCCGTCACCGAAGCGCAGGTAGGGGACCTGGTGCGGGTCCGGCTGACCCTCATCGCCCCCCACGACCTGTACTACGTCGTGGTGGAGGACCCTTTCCCGGCGGGGGCGGAGCCGGTGGACATCAGCCTGCAGACGACCAGCGTCGTGGGTGAGCGGCCGGAGATGCGCCGCACCGACGTCGGGAGCCCCTGGGGATACTGGGGCTGGGGCTGGTGGTGGTTCGCCGACACCGACCTGCGGGACGAGAAACTGGTGCTTTTCGCCACCTCCCTCCCCGCCGGCACCTATGAATACACCTACCTTCTGCAGATCGGCCTGTCTGGGGAATACCGGGTCCTGCCCGCCACCGCCTACGAGATGTACTTCCCGGAGGTGATGGGGCGGTCGGATGGGGGGGTGTTCACGATAGGACGGTGAGTTCGGGCTTGCGGAGCACGATCTCCCCGTCCTCCACATCCACCCACACCGTCTCCCCCGGCGCAAAGGTCCCCGCCAGCACGGCGTCGGAGAGGGGATCCTCCACGCGGCTCTGGATCACCCGCCGCAGGGGGCGGGCGCCGTACTCGGGCGAGTATCCCTCCTGGGCCAGCAACTCCCGCGCCGCCTGAGATACCTCGATCTCCAGGTCCCGCTCGGCCAACCGGGCCGCCACCTTCGCCAGCTCCAGGTCCACAATCCGGGCGATCTGCTCCGGCCCCAAC
Source organism: Anaerolineales bacterium (assembly GCA_015662065.1). Taxonomy (GTDB): domain Bacteria; phylum Chloroflexota; class Anaerolineae; order B4-G1; family DUEL01; genus SZUA-1492. The sequence continues at coordinate 6,168 of DQUX01000014.1, forward strand.
GGCCGGAAGACCACCACCGCGTCCAGCCGGTTGAGGAACTCCGGTCGGAAGGTGCGCTTCAGCTCCTCCTGGAGCCGCTGGCTCATCTCCTTGTACTCCTGCTCCGCCTCCTGCGCGCGATCGGAGGGGGGCGCGAACCCCAGGCCGCCCCGCCGGATCGTCTCCGCGCCGATGTTGGCGGTCAGTATCACGATGGCGTTTCGGAAATCCACCCGCCGGCCCTTCGCGTCGGAGAGGCCACCCTCCTCCATAATCTGGAGCAGGATGTTGAACACCTCCGGGTGGGCCTTCTCCACCTCGTCGAAGACAACGATGGAGAAGGGGCGACGTCGGACCGCTTCGGTCAGTTGGCCGGCGTCCTCGTATCCCACGTAGCCCGGCGGCGCGCCCACCAAGCGGGCCACCGTGTGCCGCTCCGTGAACTCCGACATATCCAACTGGATCAGCGCGTCCTCGCTGCCGAAGAGGAAGGCCGCCAACGCCTTGGTCAGCTCCGTCTTTCCCACGCCGGTGGGGCCGAGGAAGATGAAGGAACCGATTGGGCGGCGGGGGTCCTTCAGCCCCGCTCGGGCCCGTCGAATCGCCCGGGCAACGATCCCGATGGCCTCATCCTGCCCGATGATCCGCTTCCCCAGCTCCGCCTCGATCTGGAGCAACCGCTGCGTCTCCTCTGCCTGCAGTTGGGCCAGTGGGATACCGGTCCACATCGAGACCACTTCGGCCACGTCGTCCGGCCCCACGGCCACGCTCTCCCCCTGGTCCCACGCCAACTGCAGCCTCTCGATCTCCCCCCTCAGCGCCAGCATCTGCTCTCCCAGCCGCCGGGCTTCCTCCCGCCGCTGCCTTTGGACCGCCTCCTCCGCCTGCTCTTCCAACTCCCGCAGCTCGGCGTGGGCCTCCCGCAACCGGATCGCCTCCGGCGCTTTGTACATCCGCACGCGGGAGGCGGCCTCGTCGACGAGGTCGATCGCTTTGTCCGGCAGGTAGCGGTCAGAGATGTAGCGGGCGGAGAGGCGGGCGGCTGCCAACAGCGCCTCGTCGGTGATGCGGAGGCGGTGATGTGCTTCGTAAAGGGGGACCAAGCCGCGCAGGATCTCGATGGTCTGCTCGACCGTCGGCTCACCGATGAGGATGGGTTGGAACCGCCGCTCCAGCGCGGCATCGGATTCAATATGACGGCGGTACTCATCCAGGGTCGTCGCGCCGATGCACTGGAGTTCCCCCCGCGCCAGGGCCGGCTTGAGGATGTTCGCCGCGTCCACCGACGAGCCCGCCGCCCCCGCCCCCACGAGCATGTGCATCTCGTCGATGAACAGAATCGAGTTGCTCTTCTTCAACTCGTCCAGGACCTTCTTCAGCCGCTCCTCGAACTGACCCCGGTACATCGTCCCGGCCACCAGCGAGCCCACGTCCAATTGGAGAACCCGCTTCCCCAACAGGATGGAGGGGGCGTTTCCGGCGACGATCCGCTGCGCCAATCCCTCGACGATGGCCGTCTTCCCCACCCCCGGCTCGCCGATCAGCGCCGGGTTGTTCTTGGTCCGCCGGGCCAGCACCTGGATGACCCGCTCGATCTCGGTCTCCCGACCGATCACCGGGTCTAGCCTCCCCTCGTCGGCCAGCGCGGTCAGGTCCACCGCGAGTCGGTCCACCAGCGAGGTGCGGCGGGGTCGTCGGGGGGGTTGGGGCCGCCGGGCAATGACCGTCCGCTCCTCCAGCGAGCGCAGGGCCTCGCTGCGGAGTTCCTCCGCGCTGACCCCCAGGAGGCGGAGAATGTCGGCGGCCATCCCCACCCGCTCCTGGAGCAGAGCGATGAGGATATGCTCGGTGTCCACTCTGGCGTCGCCCCGCTGGCGCGCCTCATCCAATGCCAGTTGGATGACCCGCTTGGTGCTATCGGTGAGCTTCGGACGGCTGGAGCGGGCCGGGTGTTCCTCCGGGTTGAGCCGAAGGATGAACTGGCGTACCCGCTCCTCCCTCAGGCCGAGCCTGCGCAGAACCCGGGCGGCCCCCCCTTCCTCCTCCTGGATCAACCCCAACAGCAGATGCTCGGTCCCGACCTCCAGATGGTGCATCCGTCGGGCCGCTTCCTCTGCTATGCGGAGAACCCTCCCCGCCTCCGGCGTGAAGCGCTCCCAGTTGCCGTCCATTTCCAAATCGATTCTCCCTGACGCGGACGCCTCCGCTGCTACTCCTGAAGCGCCCCGCCGAACGATGAGGTCGCCGGGCCTTCCTGTGGTTGTTGCCGCGTCATTGGAACTTCAGCCCGCCAGTCTATACCCGCGGCCTGCCGGAGGCTGAGCGCCAGTCGGTGCCGCTCCGGCTCCACGCGCACCACCCGCAGCGTGACCACCTGCCCTGGCTCCACCACGTCCTTCGGGTGGGCCACGCGCCCCTCGGCCAGCTCGGAGACGTGGATCAGCCCCTCGATAGCCTCGTCCCCCACGATGCAGGCGAAGGCCCCCCATCTGGTGAGCCGGGTGATGCGCCCCTCTACCAACTGCCCCGCCTGGTACCGCTCCCCCACCGTCGTCCAGGGGTCCGGTTCCAGCCGCTTCATACTCAACGCGACCCGCTGCCGCTCCTGGTCCACGCTGAGCACCGTCACCTCCACCTCCTGACCTACCTCCAGGACCTCGTTGGGATGGTCCACGCGCTTCCAGGAGATCTCCGAGAGATGGACCAACCCATCCACCCCTCCCAGGTTCACAAAAGCGCCGAAGTTCGTCAGGTTGCTGACCCGGCCCCGCCGGACCTCCCCCTCCCGCAGGGAGGCCAGGAACTGGGACCGTCTTTCCTCCTCCTGGTGGGCCTCGGCCGCTCGTTCGGAGAGGATCAGCCGATTGCGCTCCTGGTCCGCCTCGATCACCCGCACCTGCAGGCGGGTCTCCACCAACTGCGCCAGGACCTCGCTGCAGGAGGGGTCGGAGATGCGGGGCACGCAGCGGGAAGGGGAAAGCTGCGAGGCGGGGATAAAGCCCCGCAGCCGACCTAACTGAACGATCAACCCACCCCGGTTGGATGAAACGACCTCGAGCTCGATGACTTCCCTTTTCTCCAAGAGAGCACGGGCGCGCTCCCAATCCGTCTCCAACTGCGCCCGCGCCAGCGAGAGGACGATCTCCCCACAGGGCCCCTCCGGGTTGAGCACGTAGACCATCACCTGGTCGCCGGGCTTCAGTTGGGCCAACACCTCCGGGTCCAGCCGCTCCATCTCTCGACCGCCGACCGTCCCCTCACATTTGGCACCCACGTCGATAATGATCACCTCCGCGCTCACCCGAAGCACTGTCCCCCGGACCACCTGTCCCCGTTTGAGACGCACGCCGGGCAGATACTCATCCAGAAGCTGGGCCAACGAGTCGCCCTCTACCGGCTCCGGCGAGGCGGACGTATGGTATGAGTCGTAGCTCATCAGACACCCTCCGGGGAAAGGTTAGCCGGACGAGTGTATTATATCGGTTTCCAGGCAAACGGCAAACGGCCGGTGCGCAGGGTTTTCGAAAACCCACGAAACCCCACGTTTGCCCCCCACGCTACTTTGTGGTAGAATGCCTCCGGGCGAAAGCCCAAAACACACGTCCCTGGACCAACGGGGCCGTGCCGGGAAAGCAGCCATCCCGGTTCCCCGGTGGGCGAAAGGGACGGAGGACAAAAACGGATAAAAGGAGGTTTCCCCAATGGCCGTCGTTTCAATGAAGGCACTCCTGGAAGCAGGGGTCCACTTCGGCCACCGCACCCGGCGCTGGAATCCCAAGATGCGATCGTACATCTTCACCGAGCGGAACGGGGTGCACATCATAGATCTGCAACAGACGATGGTCGCCTTGGAAGAGGCCCGCTCTCTGGTGCGGGATACCGTCGCCGAGGGGGGCACGATCCTCTTCGTCGGCACCAAGCGGCAGGCCCAGGACACTATCGCCCAGGAGGCCCAGCGCTGCGACATGCCCTACGTCAATCAACGCTGGCTGGGCGGCACCCTCACCAACTGGCGCACCATCCGCCAACGAATCGACTACCTGCTCGACCTGGAGGCCCGCCGAGATCGGGGGGAGTTCGACCTGCTGACCAAGCGGGAGGCCCTGGGGCTCCGGCGGCAGATCGAGAAGCTGAACCGGCGGCTGGGCGGCATCAAGAATATGACCCGGCTACCCCACCTGTTGTACGTGGTGGACGTGCGACGGGAGGCGACCGCCGTCAAGGAGGCCAACGCCCTGGGCATCCCCATCATTGCCATCGTGGACACCAACTGCGACCCCGACTACATCGATTACGTCATCCCGGCCAACGACGACGCCATCCGCGCCATCCGGCTCATCACCGGCCTCATCGCCGACGCGGTGCTGGAGGGGGTGGAGCTGCGCAAAGTATACGAGCCGGAACTGGCGGAGGTGGAAGTCCTGGCCGAAGGGGATGAGAAGTACCTCAGCCCGGCCACCCTGGCCCGCCTGCGGAAACTCCGCTTCGAGGAAGAGGAGGAGGCCGAGACCTCCGAGGTGACGGCAGTGCCCGAGGCGGAAGTACCACCGGAGGAAGAGTCGCCACCGGAAGAACCGGTGGAGGGAGAGCTGCCGGAGGCAGAACGGCTGGAAAAAGCGCCCCATGCGAAGGGAATGGCCGCAGAGGAACCGAGGGGGGAGGAGGTAGCGCCGGAAGAAGCAGTAGAGCCCCCCCCCAGCGAGAGAGAGATGGTATAGAGCCCCCCTCCCTACACACTTGCACACTTGCACACTTGCACACTTGCACACTTGCACACTTGCACACCTGGAGGCATCCGTTGGAGATCACAACAGCAATGGTAAAGGAACTCCGTCAGGCCACCGGGGCCGGCGTGCTGGATTGTCGCAAAGCCCTGGAAGCTCACAATGGAGACTTTGAGGCAGCCAGAGCCTACCTGCGGGAGAAGGGACTGGCCGAGGCGGCCAAGAGGGCAGATCGGGTCGCCTCCGAGGGCGTGGTGGAGGTCTATGGCCACACCGGAAACCGGGTAGGCGTGATGCTGGAGCTGAACTGCGAGACGGACTTCGTGGCCCGCACCGAGGAGTTCCAGACCCTGTCCCACGACCTGGCCCTGCACATCGCCTTCGCCGCCCCCCGCTACGTCACGCGAGAGCAGGTCCCGCCGGAGGTGGTGGAGGCGGAACGTGCTGACTACCGAGCCCAGGCGCTCGCGGAGGGCAAGCCGGAGCACATTGTGGACCGCATCATTGAGGGGAAACTGGAGAAGTTCTTCCGCTCGGTCTGCCTGATAGAACAGCCCTTCGTCAAGGATGAGGACCGGACAGTGGAGGACGTGATCAAGGACTACACCGCCCGGCTTGGCGAGAACATCTTAGTGCGGCGGTTCGTCCGCTACGAGCTGGGAGAGAGTCTGTAAAGGGCCACCCCCAGCCCATTCGAGGTCCGACAACTGTGGCCAAGTACCGGCGTATCCTGCTGAAACTCGGCGGAGAGGCCCTGGCCGGGCCGGCCGGCTATGGGATCAACCCGGACAGGGCGGAGGAAGTGGCCGCCAAAGTGGTGACCGTGCGTGACTACGAGGTGGAGGTCGCCATCGTCCTGGGAGCCGGCAACATCTGGCGGGGCCGGGATGGGCTGGAGCACGGGATGGACCACGCCACCGCCGACCATATGGGGATGCTGGCGACGGTGATGAACGCGCTGGCGCTGGCCGACGCCCTGAGCCGGCTGGGGGTGGAGACGCGGGTGCAGACCGCCATCGAGATGCGGGCCATCGCGGAGCCGTACATCCGCCTGCGCGCCATCCGCCACCTGGAGAAAGGGCGCGTCCTCATCCTCGGCGCCGGCACCGGCAACCCCTACTTCACCACCGACACCGCCGCCGCCCTACGGGCGATGGAGATCGACGCCGACCTGCTCATCAAAGCGACGAAAGTGGACGGGGTCTACTCAGAGGACCCCCACCAGAACCCAGATGCGACCCGGTTCGAATGTCTCACCTACCTCGAGGCACTCAACCTGCGGGTGGGCGTGATGGACGCTACGGCCATCTCCCTTTGTATGGACAACGACCTGCCTATCATCATCCTCGACCTGTGGCAGCCAGATAGCCTGGAACGGGCAGTGAGGGGGGAGAAGGTCGGCACGATCATCGCTCGCTGAGACCTGTCTACCTCGACAATGTCACATGATGCTCTGAGGGGGGCCGTGACCCCCGACTTGGGCCAAAAAATGGTAGCCTTCGGCCGGAGACGCGGGTCACAGACCCGCTTGGAGCCTTCAAAGCGAGGGTTTTATGTCAATGTGACATTGTCAAGCTACAGAGATCGTAAACGGGGTGAGTCTTTGCGCTCCCTCCAGTTGATCGCTTGGCCAAGCCAAAGGTAGCATCA
>DQUX01000106.1 GCA_015662065.1 Anaerolineales bacterium
ATGATATTGATGACAACTGGGGGAGAATCCCCCGCGATCCTATCTAGGGAAGGAGGTGAATCCAGATGCTGTATCTGCCGCGCGAAGAGGGACAGGGCCTGGTCGAGTATGCGTTGATCCTCGTTCTGGTGGCCATCGTCGTGATCGTGATTCTGGCATTGCTGGGCCCTGCCATCGGGAACATCTTCTCCAACATCGTCAACGCCATCTAGCGACCAGAACGTCCAACGCGAGCATCTGTCCAGCAAGAGCTGAGCCCCGCTGGGAAGCGGGGCTCGGCGTTTTTTTGGGCTAACGGCGTGAGGGTTTGCCCGGCTTTTCGCCCTGTGTTATAATCAAATCGCCGGGAGGGGTGCCGGAGTGGACGATCGGGACGGTCTCGAAAACCGTTGTGGTCCTTGAGGCCACCGTGGGTTCGAATCCCACCCCCTCCGCTGACGCGGGCAGGTTGGATGGCCTGCCCGCGCTCTCGTATCCGCTGTCGAGAGCGTGTCTGAAGATTCGATCACGAATGGCACGAATGGGGACGAATCCCGCGAATGGAGTAAGAACCCTGCCTGATCTGTGAAATTCGGACCATTCGCGAGATCCGTGGTTCATGAAGCAGCCCGTTCCGTGTCACCCCACGATGCTGTACTCATACTGCCCCCGAACCGGGTCATCTTCCGCGAAGCGACGGAGGCGGAAGAGGTGGGGGTCGAACTCCGGATCGCTCTCCCCGGTGAGCATGTCGGCCACCATGACCCCCACTGCCGGCCCGAGCTTGAACCCGTGGCCGCTGAAGCCGGAGCAGATGAAGAACCCGCTGTTGGCGGGTACTTCGTCCACGATCGCGTGCCAGTCGGGCGTGATGGCGTAGAGCGAGGCGTATCCCCCGGCGCTGTCGCTCCGTTCCATTGCCGGGTAGCGACGGACGAGCCGCTCACCCACGTCCAAGATGAAGTCGAAATCGGTGCCCTCGTTGTAGTTGTCCGGGTCGACAACCGCGTCGGCCTCGGCGGGATCGACCAGCCCCACCAGGGTGAGGTTGCCGGTCTCGGAGCGGAAATAGGTGGCGTTGATGAAATCGGCGACGACGGGATGGGGGGTCTCGTGATCGGGGGGGCGCCGGAAGAAGGCGACCTGCACCCGACAGGAGTTGATGGGCACCTCCACCCCGGCCATCATGGCCACGCGGGCCCCCCAGGCCCCGGCGCAGTTCAGCACCTGCGGTGCGTCGAGCCTCCCTTCGGTCGTCTCTACCCCCACCACCCGGTCGTGCCGGAAACGGATGCCGGTCACCTCTGTGTTCTGGAGGAGGGTCGCCCCAAACCGACGGGCGGCCTGGGCATAGGCGGTTACGGTGAGGTAGGGATCGGCGTACCCGCTCTCCGGCTCATAGGCGACGGCCACAAGATCGGCGGCCTCCACTCCCGGCATGATCTCGCGCAGCGCTTCGGGCTGGAGCAGTTCGGTCTGGATGCCCACCCGGCGCTGCAGGGCCATGTTGGCCTCCAGCCCGGCGCGATCCTTGGCCTCCACCATCACTACGAACCCCGTCTGCCTGAAGCCGCACTCCCCCCCCACCCGCTCCTCGAAGTTCTGGAAGACGCGCAGGCTGTAAAGCGCCATACGGGCGGTCAGCTCGTTGGAGTAGTGCTGGCGGATGATGGCCGACGATCGGCCGGTGGGGCCCTCACCGATGGTCCGTTTTTCGACCAGGGCCACTTTCAGCCCGCGCTTCGCCAGTTGGAAGGCGGTACTGCAGCCCATGATCCCCGCTCCGACGATGATGGCGTCATACGTGGGTGACATCGTGTGAGCTCCTCTCTACTCCTCGCACCAGGGGGCCCGGATCCAGTAGTCGTGGGTGACCTTTTGCCCGTCGGCCGATTCCACCGTGATGCCGTGCACCAGTGTGCATCTGGCTTCGACGTATGAGAAGGAAACAGCCCGTTCCCAGGTGTGCTGGACCTGACCGTCGTGATAGACGGTGAAGGGGGGCAGGCCGCCGGTGATGTGGATGCTGACCCACACTGTATACCCCCCTGCCCCTGGCCCCCAGTCATCCACCTGGAACGGCGGATTGAAGTCCAGGGGCTCCACCAGACCCGTTGTTGGGGTGGGTGATGCAGGGGGGACGGTTGCCACGGGGCGGGCCCGTCGTGTTGGCGTGGCCGTCGGTCTGGAGGACGGTGTGGGCCTCGGCGTGGGGGTCGGCCTGGGAGTGGGAGTGCGCGTCGGGGTCGGGGTGGCG
>DQUX01000304.1 GCA_015662065.1 Anaerolineales bacterium
CCACCCGCTCCTCCTCGGCCAGTCGGAGCGCCGTCGCCAACCCCACCGCCCCGGCCACGTTCACCGTGCCGGGCCGATGGCCCCGCTCGTGTCCTCCGCCGGTGAGGGCCGGCACCGGGTCCACCCCCCGACGGATGTAGAGGAGGCCCACCCCCTTGGGACCGTAGAACTTATGGGCGGAAAGGGCCAGTAGGTCCACTCCCATCTCGTCTGGCTCCAGCGGGAGCCGGCCGGCGGCCTGCACCGCGTCGGTGTGGAAGATCACGCCCCGCTCCCGGCAGACCCTCCCGATCCGGACCACCGGTTGCACCGTGCCGACCTCGTTGTTGGCGGTCATCACGCTGACCAGCACCGTGTCGGGCCGGATGGCGCGGCGGATGTCATCGGGGTCCACCTGGCCGTGGCCGTCCACAGGGACCCACGTGACCTCGAAGCCGAAGAGGTCCCGCAGTTGCTCCACCGTGTGACCGACGGCGTGGTGCTCGACGGGGGTGGTGACAATGTGGTTCCCGCGCTCCGCCAGCCGGGCGGCCCAGGCCACACCGCGCAGGGCCAAGTTGTCCGCCTCGGTCCCGGAGCCGGTGAAGACGATCTCCGAGGGCCGGCAGCCCAGGACGGCGGCCGCGGCGCCCCGCGCCCCCTCCAGTGCTGCGGCCGCCGCCTGTCCCCAGGCGTGGACGGAGGACGAGTTGCCGAACGTATCGGTCCAGTAGGGAGCCATCGCCTCCACCACGCGGGGGTCCACCGGCGTCGTCGCGGAGTGATCCAGGTAGATAGAGCGTCCTGTCGAGTTCATAGCCGCCTCCTCCGGCAGGATATTGTAGCACGCAGGGAGGGGCACGTCAACAGAGCACGTTCCCAGGTCTTCGCCGTTTGCACCCAGTGTCCGCCGCCCTCGTCGTGAACCCGCGCCTCGATCCCCTCCCCGCCCCCACTTGCCAGTCCCCCCGTTCTACGGTACACTTACCGCCGCTATGTCCACACCAGACCTGACCTTCCTGCACGCCCCTAGCGTCTACGACTTTCGCCGACGGGCCACCCTCTGGGGGCCTATCTCAGACGTGGTCCCCTCCGAGCCTATATACGATATGTATCCTATCGGCTTCGCCGCCCTCAGCGATTACCTGGAGCGACACGGCTTCCGCGCCCGCATCGTCAACCTGGCCGTCCGTATGCTCCGCTCCGATTCCTTCGACGTCGAGCGGTTCATCGGACGGCTCCGCTCCCTCGCCTTCGGGATCGATCTCCATTGGCTGCCCCACGCCCAAGGAGCGCTGGAAGTCGCCCGGATCGTCCGCCAGCACCACCCCGATACACCGGTGATCTTCGGCGGCTTCTCCGCCACCTACTTCCACAAGGAGCTGATCCGCTACCCCCAGGTGGACTACGTGGTGCGGGGGGACTCCACCGAGGAGCCCCTCCGCCAACTGATGGCCTGCCTGAGGGATGGCCGGGAGCCGGTGGACGTGCCCAACCTCACCTGGAAGGACGCCAGCGGCAGGGTCCACATCAACCCCCAGAGCTACCTGCCGGCAGACCTGGCCCACGTCCGGCCGGGGTTCCGGCAGATGGTGCGGGCCGTCATCCGAGATCGGGACCTCCTCTCCTACGCTCCCTTCGAGCGCTGGCTGAACTATCCGATCATGGCCACGCTAACAGTGCGGGGGTGCAAGCAGAACTGTGCCGTCTGCGGTGGGTGCGCCAAGGGGCATGAGCGGATGTCTGGCCGAACCCGCCCCGCCTTCCGCAGCCCGGAGGACCTGGCCGCCGACGTGCGGGAGGCCCGCCGCATCAGCCGTGGCCCGATCTTCATCCTGGGGGAGCTCCGACTGGCCGGGATAGACTACGCCCGCCGCTTCCTCCAGGCCGTCCAGGGAGTCCCCGGCCCATTCATGATCGAGTTCTTCTGGCCCGTCCCCCGCGATTACGCCGAGGAGCTGGCGGCGGCCCTGCCGGATTTCATCGTCGAGTTCTCCCCCGACTCCCACGACCCCGCCGTCCGCAAGGCGCTGGGCAAGCACTACTCGAACGAAGGGATCGAGGAGACGGTCCGCAACTGCCTGGCGGTCGGCGCCCGCCGGTTCGACCTCTTCTTTATGATCGGCCTGCCTCGGCAGACCCCCGCCTCCGCCCTGGAGACGGCAACGTTCTGCGAGCACCTGTTGCAGGCCGTGGACGGCGACCCCCGGCTGACCCCCTTCACCGCCCCCTTGGCCCCCTTCCTGGACCCGGCCAGCCCCGCCTTCGAGGAGCCGGACCGGTTCGGTTACCGGCTCCATTACCGCACGTTGGAGGAGCACCGGCGGGCGCTCCTGGCTCCCACCTGGAAGCACATCCTTTCCTACGAGACCCAATGGATGGACCGGGATACCCTGGCCGCCACCACCTACGAGGCGGGACGCCGCCTCAACCGGCTCAAGGCCCGCTATGGCATCATCTCCCTGGAGAAGGCGGCGGAGACGGAGGAGCGGATCGAGCGGGCGATCTCGCTGATGGACCACATTGACCGACTGCTCGCCACCCGCCCTCCCGAGGAGATAGAGCGGGAGATGATGGCCCTCAAGGACCAGATCGACCGGGCCAACACCTCCACCGTCTGCGACAAGCGGGAGTTGGATGTCCCCGTGGGCCGGGTCCCCTTCAACGCAGGGGAGTTGGCGAGGCTGGGAGCAAGCGAGGTGTGGAGGATGATCTGGAGCAAGGACGGACGTTAGGACCTCATCCCCACCCCCGGCCCCTTCGGGGCCACCCCCTCTCCCTTTGGGAGAGGGCAAGGGGAGGGGGTGAGAAGATGCGGCAGAAATCTGGAGCAAGGATGAACAGCAGAACCTCACCCCCACCCCCTCTCCCTTTGGGAGAGGGCAAGGAGAGGGGGTGAGGTAGAAGGAGCCCCCAATGCCCAACCCACTCTCCCTCCTCCTCCGCGGCATCCGCGAGGTAGGACTGCGCCCCACCTGGGGCGGTGCCGCCCACGCCCTGCGCACCCGCTGGGCGGAGGCGAAGTTCGCCGACCCGGAGCGCCCCCTGCGGAGGCTCCCCCTCCTGCGGGCCTTCCTGCGCCGCCTGCCGACCCTGCCGGGGACCTTCCCCCCCGCCGGGCCGGTCGTCCGCACCCCCGGCCCTCTCCTCTCCCGCACCCAGGAGGGCCAAAGCCTCACCCTCACCTTCGCCCACGCCACCCTCATCCTCACCCCCCTCCCCCCAGACCGCATCCGCGTCCACGTCCAACCAGCAACGAGCAACCAGCAACCAGCAACCAGCAACCAGCCCGCAGAAGTGCGCACCGACCGCCTCTCCTGCTCCGTCTCTTCCGACGGGCGGCTGACCTTCCGCACCCCCCAGGGGGAGGTCATCGCGGAGGAGGCCACCCCCGTGGGCTGGACCGAGGAGGGCCGCGTCGTCTGCCGGTACCGTATCCCCGCCGACGCCCACTTCTACGGCCTCGGTCAGCGAGCGGCGGGGCTGGACCTGCGGGGGGGCTCCTACGTCAACTGGAACACCGACCCCCGCATCTACGACCCCGGCGACGATCCCCTCAACCTCTGCGTCCCCTTCCTCTTGGCCCTCTACGACGGCGGGCGGCAGGGGTACGGGCTGCTGCTGGAAAACACCGCCCGCAGCCGGTTCGACCTGGGCGCGACGAGGCCGGACGTCCTCACCATCGAAGTGGAGGACGAAACGCTGGCGTACACCCTCTTCTACGGCCCCTCCCTCGTCGCCATCCTGGAGCGGTACACCGAGCAGACCGGCCGCACCCCCCTCTTCCCCCTCTGGGCGATGGGCTACCACCAGAGTCGCTGGTCCTACTACCCCGAGGAGCGGGTCCGCCGCCTGGCGCGGGACTTCCGGGAGGTCCACAACGTCCCCTGCGACGCGATCCACCTGGACATCCACTACATGAACGGCTACCGCTGCTTCACCTGGGATCCCGACCGGTTCCCCGACCCCGCCCGGTTGATCGGTGACCTCCACGAGCAGGGATTCAAAGTGGTCACCATCATCGACCCCGGCATCAAGGCGGACCGGCGGTACGGGGTCTTTCAGGAGGGACTGAAGCGGGATATGTTCTGCCGCTACCCCGACGGCAAACCCTTCATCGGCCCGGTCTGGCCCGGCAACTGCGGTTTCCCCGATTTCACCTACCCCCGCGTGCGGGAGTGGTGGGGGGAACTGCACCGAGGGCTGGTGGAGGCCGGGGTGGACGGCATCTGGGATGATATGAACGAGCCCTCCCTCTTCGGCGAGGACGGGGCCACCATCCCCAACCCGGTCCGCCATCGGATGGAAGGGTACGGGGGCGACCATCGGCAGGCCCACAACCTATACGGCCTCTCGATGGCCCGCGCCACCGCCGAGGGGCTGAGCCGCCTCCGGCCGGACCGCCGGCCCTTTGTCCTCACCCGGTCCGGCTGGGCGGGGGTGCAGCGGTACGCCGCCCACTGGACCGGCGACAATCGCTCCACGTGGGATTCGCTCCGGCTCACCCTGCCGATGGTCCTGGGGCTGGGCCTCTCCGGCGTGGCCTTCACCGGCGCCGACGTGGGCGGCTTCGCCGGCTTCGCCTCCGGCGAGCTCTTCACCCGCTGGCTCCAGATGGGGGTCTTCCTCCCTTTCCTCCGCGCCCACACTATCTTCGACAGCCCCGATCAGGAGCCCTGGTCGTGGGGAGAGCCCTACCTGAGCATCAACCGGGAGACCATCCGGCTGCGCTACCGGCTCCTCCCCTACCTCTACACTGCCCTCTGGCAGTGCGCCCAGACCGGCGTCCCCATCGCCCGTCCTCTCTTCCTGGCCTTCCAGGACGACCCCGCCACCCACGACCTGGAGGATGAGTTCCTCTGCGGCGACCATCTCCTGGTGGCCCCGGTACTGGAGGAAGGGGCGAGGGAGCGAGCCGTCTACCTGCCCGCCGGCGCCTGGTATGATTTCTGGACCGACGTCCGGTATGAGGGACCGGCCTGGATCGAGGTGGAAGCGCCGCTTTCGTGCACCCCCCTCTTCGTTCGGGCCGGATCGGTGCTGCCTTTGGGACCGGCGGTGGACTACGTAGGCCAGCGGGCAGCTCCCCCCCCCACCCTCCACGTCTACCCCGGTGGGGGAACCGGTTGGCTCTACGAGGACGACGGGGAGAGCCAGGCCTACCGGAGGGGGGAATATCGGCTCGCCCGCTTCACCCTCTCCGCCTCCGGCACCTCCCTCCACCTGACGCGGGAGGTCGAGGGGGCCTTCGATCCCGGCTACCGCCGCTCCGCCATCGTGGTGCACGACGTGGACCGACCGCCGCGGGTGGTGGACGGCCTGCCGGGGGTCGAGGCGACCTACGATCCGGAGCGCCGCACCTTGCGGATGACCGGCGGCTCCTTCACCGCGCTCACGCTGAGCTGGTAAGCGACGAAGGCGATCGCATTCTCTAGGTTGGCGCGCCAAAGCGTTGGGGCGCAGACGCGTCCGCGAATAGGGATTCGCGGGCTCCTCTCCGGAAATATGCAATTGCCCTATCCAGGGGGATCCAAATTGACGCTTCGCTTCGTCTGTGTTATACTGCGAGGTCAGAAGGGGGCGATGATGAACAGACCAGTCCTCGTCCTCAACGGCAACTATGAGCCGCTCAACGTCTGCACGACGAAGCGGGCTATGGGGTTGTTGCTCTCCGGCAAGGCCACGGTGCTGGAGAATGGGCGGGGTTTCATCCGCACCGTCTCCACCGCCTACGAGCGCCCCTCCGTCATCCGCCTGGTCTACGTGATCCACCGGCCCCGCCCCCGGGTCCGGTTGAGCAAGCGGGAGATCCTGCGGCGGGACGAGTACCGATGCCAGTACTGCGGCCGCCAGACCAGCAACCTGACGGTAGACCACATCGTCCCGCGCTATCGGGGCGGGCAGCACTGCTGGGAGAACCTCGTCGCCGCATGCCCCCAGTGCAACCGGCGCAAGGGGGGGCGCACGCTGGAGGAGGCCCGGATGCGGCTGCTGCGGGAGCCCTTCGAGCCACGGCCCACCGCCCGCTACCTCTTCGGCAACTACCTGTGGGAGAACGAGGAGTGGGTCAAGTACGTGGACGGCTGGTAGAGACAAAAGCCTGTAGGAAAAGGGCGGCCCTGACCAGGAGCCGCCCTTTCTCTCCACCCTACACCCGCTCGTGGGGGACGGGCCGTCTCGGTGAGCAGGTCGGTCACCGTCAGGCCGATCAGCCGGCGGATCGGCCGGTGGCGGATCAGATCGGTGAGTCGTACTCTGTCTTATGCTTGACGATCCCCTCCCGCACCTCCCAGGTCAGATTGAGACCCCGGAAATCGGGGAAACGGCACTCCAGGAACTCCCCGCCAGTGCTATAATACGCCCAACCTCTCCAGGAGGTATGATATGCCACCGCTCTTCTACCCTTCGTTCCAAGCCCTCTCTCTGGCCGATGTCATCTTTGAGGAGATCGCGGATCGCGTCTCCGGTTTCATCGGCCGGCTGGGGGCCGGTTGGTACTGGCGGCTGGCCGGCGGGACGCTGGCGACCTTCCGGCTGGACTGCAGCGTCACCGAGGAGCGCTGGGACGTGATCCGCGCCCAGGCGACGAACCCCCGCGCCGGTCTCTTCAACTCCGCCGACTTCCCCTTCGCTCTCTACGCCACCACTCTCTCCTCGCCCCCCTATATCCACGACCTCCAGGGAGCGGCGGAATGGGCCAACCGGCTGTACTTCAACATGGGTGTCCTGATCGCTGAGGCGGTCCAGTGGCTCCAGATGCTCCAGGCAGCCATCATCTCCCCCCACGTGACGCCGCCAGCCTCCTTCCCTTACCTCAACTCGCTGGAGCGGGAGATCGTCCGCTACGCCCTCGAGGCGCTGGATGGACGGTTCGACCAGGCCAAGCTCCACGCCGCCTTCGGCGACCGCATCTCCCGCCGTCGCCTGAGCCGCCTGGCCCAGGATTGGGAATCGCTGGGGCTACTCACCCCCCGTCCCCGCCGGGTGACCTACGCGCTGCGGCTGCTGATCGAGACAGAAAAATGAGCATCCGAGAGCGGATAAGCCCTGGGGAGGAGACGGGCTTCGTGACGGGGGGGGAATTGTGGTATAATGAACCACACGCGAGATGA
>DQUX01000363.1 GCA_015662065.1 Anaerolineales bacterium
CAGGGGCGTTGGAATCAGGGGCGGAGGGGCAGGGGGGGAAACCGGCAGGGGAGAAGGGCGGTGGCTCCATACCAGGAGCGCCCCCAGCGCCCCCCCGACCATCAGCATGCAGGCCAGGGCGGCCAGGAGCAGGATCAGTACGCCGAGCAAGAAGCGACGGGTCATTTCACAGGCCCGAGGTTTGGAGTTCGATGTCTGCTCCCTTGTCACCGAGATGTGATCTCATACCGATAGGAGGCCGGCTCTGTCGTGACGGGTGCCAGCCCGGAGATGGCGACCACTGCCCGATGCACGTTGTCGCCCAGGGGGATCTCCCACTGCCCGGTCTGATCCGACCCCACCTCCAGTTGCTGCACCGTCGTCTCTGGACCGAAGAGCACGAGCTGGACCAGCCACCGCTGGGGGAGGACGTTGGCATGGCGGATGAAGCCGGCCGCTTCCCAGCCATCGCTGTCGGTCTCGAAATCGGAGAAGTAGCCGATCTCGGGGATGGCGATGTCGTCCACGGCGAAGCCAGGTCGATTGACGGCGTCGTCGGTGATGTACTCGAAGCGGATCAGCACCTCCCGTCCAACGTAGGAAGAGAGGTCCACCTGCTCCTGAATCCACGCCGGCTCGTTCCCCCCGCCGCTGCGGCCGGTGTAGGCCCAGCCAAAGGAGTTGCCGTTGGGGTTGGTGGGAGTGCCGGAGGGGGTGGTGAGGATCTCCCAGGTCTGCCCACCGTCGATGCTCACCTCCACGTAGGCGTAGTCCCAATCCTCCTCGATGTCGTACCAGCACCAATATTCCAGCGTGCCGCTCTCAACCCCGGAGAGGTCGAAGGCACGGGTGAGGGTCATATCGGAATCATCCCCCCGGTTGGACCACCAGAGGTACTGGCCGCTGTGGGCCTGGGTGTTTATGAGGCCCACCTGGGTGGAGCCGGTGAAGGAGAAGAGGAGCGGTTCATCGCCCTCCACCGCGATGTAGTCGGTGCCGTACTGGCGGACCGTGGTCTCCCGGACCAGGGGGTAGTCGGAGGGGCCGAAGCGGGCGTCCAGATGGAAGTCGGGCGGGTCGATCTCCTCGTAGCCGTACCGGCCGCCAGCCAGGCCGGGGTCGTCCAGCAGGTTGGCGATCACCCAGTCGGCAAAGAGGTCTTGGTGGGTGATCCCGACCCCCAGGTGGGCCAGCACCGCGTCCACGGCGGCGAGGCCGTTCTCCTCGTGGGCCACCAGCGCCTGGGTCGCCTCGGGGCCAAAGCGGTCCAGGAAGTACGAGGTGAAGAGGTAGCCCGCGCCGTAGTTGGCCCCGGCGGAGCCGGGCCCCTCTGGCCAGGAGTTGAGCTGGGTGTCGGGCCGGTTGGCGAAGGTGTATTCGGCCCCACCGGGGTCGAAGCCGTTGAGGTAGGAGGCCAGCTCGGAGAACCCCTCATTCAGCCAGGTCTCCTCGTTGCGGTCGTTGTGCCAGTGGATCATGTGCTGGAACTCATGGGCCAGGACCCCGTTGTAGAACTCGGAGTTGACAGTGACGTTCTCGATGTTGATGTAGAACATCTCCATCTCGTTCGAATCCTCCCGCACGGCGGAGACGAACTCGTCGGCGGAGGAGTAGTAACCGGCGACCGTGCCCCCCAGGTTGCGGGCGTGAAGGATGGAGAGGTGGGGGTCGTTATCCACGCCGGGGGTCCACTCGGAGCCGAAGAAGGCCCGGTTGGTGGGGTAGGTGTGCTGTTCGAACAGGTCGGCGGCGGCCTTCAGTTGCTCTTTATCTACTCTCACGCCCCCCTCCACCCACATGTAAACGTGGTCGGTCTTGTACTCGAGGATGGCGTAGAGGTCGAACTGCTCATCGGTGTCCACGTTGGAGGCGTGGAAGAGCCGCCGGGTGCCGACCTCGTAGTCGGGGGAACCGCCGGGATTGATGGTGCGGGGGATGTCGGGGGGCAGCCCCCGCAGCCGGATCGCCAGTTCGTGCAGGTCGCGCACGGGGACATCGGTGGTCTCCAGCAGCATCTCCGTCTCCGAGGCGATGCCGGGAAGCGGCTCGCGGGTCACCACAGGGGTGACCTCGAGGGTTGCCTCCTCCGTGACCGGGGCGAAGGGTTCAACGAGCCGCTCCCAGTCGAGGCCGGCCGACCACGTACAGCAGCAGGTCAGCAGCAGGGCCAGGATGGACAGCGTGATGAACAGGGTAGAGATTTTCATCGGTTGCTCCTTTTGGCACGTTTCCGGGGGTGGGCAGTCTCCTGGTGAAGTGTTGTTGTGCGCAAGCCGCCCGGACGTGAACGTCCGGGCTCACAAACCAAGCCCTGCAGGCCGAAGGCCGGCCCCCCAAGGGGGCTTTGCCGACCGAGCCGGGCGGTTCGGTGCCCGGCGGGATGGGCAACCCGTACCAACACTCAAGAGGGAAACTGCCCGGGGGTGTTCCCCCAGGCCAACGGAATATTGTCGGTAGTTGAGAAAACTCGCTTCAGGCGGGTCTGTGACCCGCCGATCTGACCGGTCGCAGACCGGTCAGGAGCTAGAATTCTCAGGCACTGATTATAGCATAACCTGGGCAGAAGGGTAAGGGCTACTCCGGGCTTTGGACGCAAGTTCGGACATGTTCAGTCGCGCTTGCAGCGCGCCTCTTCCCCAAGGCTGGGAGCCCTGGCTACGAACGGCGAAGTCACCTGCAGGTTAGAGGTCATCTTCCCGCAAGGAGCACGGCCGTACAGCCGGCCATCAGGGGGAGGAGGATCCCCAACCCCCAGCGGACCGCCGCGAAGCGCCACCCCATAAAGGGCAGCTCGAAGGAGAGGCTCACCAGCGCTTGGGTGGCCCAACTGGTGACCAGGGTGACGACGGGGGCGATGCCTGCGCCAGCGCTGTGCAAGGCGGCGATAAGGGGAAAGACGACGTAGGGGCCGCCGGGAAGGAGCATCCCCAGCAGTTCGGCCAGCAGGAGCCCTCGCCAGCCGGAGCTGGGGCCGATCCACTCCTGGACCAACTGGCGGGGAGAGAGGACGTCCACGTAGCCGACGATGACGAAGGCGACCAGCAGGAGAAGCGCTGTGCGGCGGAAGGTGCGGTATCCCTGGTCGATGCCCCGCCGGACGGACCCGTCGCCCCGCCGCCAGGCGTAGAGGAGGAGGCCGAGGGCAATGACTGCCAGCGTGAGGGTGGCCGTGCTCACAGCGTCGCTCCTGATCGGATGTGTTCGACCTGCCTGCCGAAGAGCAGATCGGCCGCGAAGCCCAGCAGCGGGGGCATCAGCAGCGTCGAGGCCAGGCGGACGATGGTGACGTGGGGCCCCAGCAGGGCGAACTCCATCGGCAGTCGGCTCAGAGACCAGAGGTTCTTGGCGGTGATGAAGGCGACCAGCACGCCCAGGCTGGCCCCTGCCTGGAAAAGGGCCGCGGCGATGGGGTAGTAGACGTAGGGACCCCCGGGCATCAGCGCGCCGCCCAGGCAGGCGAGGATGATGCCCCGCCAGCCCGATTCCTCTCCCAGCCAGCGCGTGATCACCTCTTTAGTCACCAGGCTATGGACCAGCCCGGCGATAAGGAAGGCGAAGAACAGTATAGGGGCGACGCCGACGAGGGCCCGGCCGCCCTGAAGCAGACCGGCTACTGCGAGTTCTGCTCCTCCCTGCCACCAGGCCAGCCCGGCAAGGGCCGCAGCAGCAAGTGCCAGGAGAGTGGTGGTCCGATCGCGCACGATTGCCCCCTCTGCGGAAGATACCCGGAGGCCCGATGTACAGGCGCGGGCAGATGGGTTATACACCAGGGCGAGAGCGGCGTCAAGAAAGCTCGAGGCGGGCCTGGGGGTAGTCTCCCGGTGAAGTATTGTTGTGCGCAAGCCCGCCCGGACGTGAACGTCCGGGCTCACAAACCAAGCCCTGCGGGCCGAAGGCCGGCCCCCGAAGGGGGCTTTGCCGACCGAGCCGGGCGGTTCGGCGCCCGGCGGG
>DQUX01000350.1 GCA_015662065.1 Anaerolineales bacterium
CTGGAGAGGCTGCGGGCCGGGGCTGCGGAGGAGGAGGTCGCCGCCGCCGAGGCGCAGGTGGAGCAGGCCCAGGCCCGCTTGGAGAGCGTCCGGGTGCTTCTGGAGAAGCTGACCCTCACCGCCCCCGTCAGTGGGCGGGTGCTAGAGGTGATCGGCCACGAGGGGGAACTGGCCACGCCCGGCGGGACCCTCATCACCCTGGCCGATCTGGACCCGGTGACGCTGACCGTCTACGTGCCGGAGAACCGGCTGGGGCAGGTGCAGGTGGGGCAGCGGGTCGAGGTCCGGGTGGACTCCTTCCCCGACCGGATCTTCCTGGGCTGGGTCACCACCATCGCCGGCGAGGCGGAGTTCACCCCCCGCAACATCCAGACCGAGGAGGAGCGGGTGAACATGGTCTTCGCCGTTAAGGTGACCATCCCTAACCCGGGTCACGCCCTCAAGCCGGGGATGCCGGTCGATGCGGTGATCCTCCCTCAGGAGCAGTGAGATGACGTTTGACGTTTCACGTTCTACGTTCTACTACATTCTATGTTCTATGTTCGTTCTTCTCCTCCTGACCGGCTGCGGAGGCAACACCGTCGACGGTCCCGTCACCGCCTCCGGCTTCATCGAAGGGGAGGGGATCAGGATCGCCCCGGAGGTAGGAGGACGGATCGCCGAGGTGTTGGTGGACGAGGGGGACGCGGTGACGAAGGGGCAAGTGCTGGTCCGGCTGGACGATGCCCTCCTCCTGAGCCAGCGGAGGGAGGCAGAGGCGGCGGTGGCGGCGGCGACGGCGAACCTGGCCCGCGTGCAGGCCGGGGCCCGGCCGGAGGAGATCGGGGCTGCCCAGGCCGCCCTGGCCCAGGCCGAGGCCCGGCGAGATGGCGCCTTGCAGGCTCTGGAGGATGCCCGCCGGGCGTTGGAGAACCCCCAGGAGCTGGACGCCCAGATCGCCGAGGCCCAGACCCAGGTGGCCCTGGCCGAGCAGGAGGTGGAGATGGCCCGGGTCGACCTGAACGAGGCGGAACTCAAGTACGAGATATACGCCGATCAGGGGGGCGATGTGGAGCGAACCTGGGCCCTTCAAGTCGATGCGGCCCGGGCTGCCCTGGAGGGCGCGCAGGCCCGGCTGGAGGGGGCCTGCCGCTATCTGAACGTTCTCTACGCCATCCGGTCCTCCCCCCTCACCCTCCAGGCCCGGGTCCACGTCGCCGAGGCCCAGTACCACGCCGCCGAGGCGGCGGTAGTGGCAGCGCGGGCCGCGCTGGACGAGATGGAGGCCGGTCCGACGCCCGAGGAGGTCGCCTTCGCCCAGGCCCAGCTCCACCAGGCCCAGGCTGCCCTGGCGCTGATAGACGCCCAACTGGCCCAGTTGACCCTCACCTCCCCCATCACCGGTGTGGTCACCAGCCGCAGCGTCCACGCCGGGGAGACAGCCGCGCCGGGCGTCCCCCTGCTGACCCTGGCGAACCTGGATCAGGTGACGCTGGTCATCTACATCCCGGAGGACCAGATCGGTCGCGTGCAGGTGGGGCAGTCGGTGGAGGTGACGGTGGATTCCTTCCCCGGCCGGGTCTTCCGGGGCCAGGTCGCCACCATCGCCGGCGAAGCGGAGTTCACACCGCGCAACGTCCAGACCCAGGAGGAGCGGGTCAACCTGGTCTTTGCCGTCAAGGTGGTCATCCCCAACCCGGATCACGCCCTCAAGCCGGGAATGCCGGCCGACGCCGCCATCCGGCCGTGAGTCCCCTGTGGGGTGAAAAGAGAGGCGGGGCACCCTCCCCCGCCTCTTCAACGTTCGGGATAGAAGTAGAGGGAAGACTATCCCTCCCCTTGCTCTTTTTCCTCCTCTTCTTCTTCCTTGCGCCGCCCCACCAGCTCCGGCTCGGCCTCGGGGACCTCCTCGATCTCCTCCTCCACCTCCTCCTCGAGGGGAGCCTCCAGCGGGCTCACCCGCACCACCATCTCCTCCGGATCAGATAGGATGCGGATGGAGGAGGGGAACGCCAGGTCGCCCACGGCGATCTGCTGGTCGACCTCGGTGATCTGGCTCAGGTCCACCTCAATGGCGTCGATCAGGTCGCCGGGCAGACACTCGATCTCCACCGTCTGCGTGCCCTGGAGGAGAATGCCCTCCCGCTGCTCCACCACCGGTGATCTGCCCACCAGGATGACCGGCACCTCCACGGTGATGGTCTCCGTCATCTCTACCTGATACAAGTCGAGGTGAAGCACATTCCTGCGGATAGGGTCCCGTTGCAGGTCTCGCACCAGCGCCTGGATCGGTTGCTTCTCCCCAACGATGTGGAGGGTGATCAACTGACTGCCCCCGACCTGCCGGAGCAGGTCCTCCGCATCCGACGTTCGGATCTGCAGGGGGCGGCTTTCCACGTCCCGTCCATAGATCACCGCCGGCACCCAGCCCTCCCGGCGCAGGCGACGGGTCTTCTTACCCAGGACCGTCCGTATCTCGGCGTTCAGTTCAACTCGTGCCATCTCTCCTCCCGCTGTCACTGCGGCAATTCGTTCTATTTGTGCCCAAGCAAAAAGGCGGGACATGGCCCGCCTGGCCCGGCGGGGATATTCTAACCCAACTTCTGCCTTTCGTCAAGTATGGTATAATTCAACCCGATGTTCGCTCGAACCTCATTGGCATTTTCCCGCTTCTTGCGCATGGCCCTCCTCGGCCGTTGGGGTGTCCTGTTCTTAGTGGCGCTCCTGCTCTCCTGCCGGACCACCCCAGCGCCCACGCCCACGCCCACCCTGCCGCCGGAGGCCTACACCCTCTAC
>DQUX01000140.1 GCA_015662065.1 Anaerolineales bacterium
ACCCCTCCCCCACCGGCCCCCGCCACCGGAGATAGACCCGCAGGAGGCCCGGCTCGCTCCGGTCATAATCCGCCCCCACCAGCGTCGGCCCGCCGAGGAAGGGAACGGCCCGTCGGTGGAGCGTGAAGGGCAGCCGGTCCAACGGCTCCACCTCCAGCCAGGCCAACCGCACCACCGCCTCCCCCCCCGAGGCAGGCACATCCTCAAAGCCCGCCTCCGTGGCACGATAGGCCCCCAACACCACCTGATACCGGCCCGAGGGCAGGGTCGGATAGAGGGGCAGCACGAACCGCTCAAACCGGACCTCGCCGGGGGCGACGTCCGCGCTCAGCGTCCGGTCGGCGTTGGCTATGTACCTTCCCCCCGCATCCAGCAGCCGCAGGGTGATAGAGAGGGAGGGGTCCACCGCCCCCACCGGACGCCAGGCCACCGTCGCCTCCACCACCTGCCCTGGGTGGAGCCGATACTGACGAACAGTTGCCCCTTGAGTCAGTCGAAGGGCGGCCTTCGACTTCGGCCCTTCGCTCCGCTCAGGTCCTCCGCTCAGGCCACCGCCCCGAATCGGTCGAAGGGTGTACCCCAGCACCTCCACCCCACCGAAGGAGACCTCGAAGGGAATGAAGGGAGCGGTGGGGGCCTCTAGCGGGCGGGGATGGACCCGGAACCCGGTCCGCCACGGTTCGGTGGTGGTGCCGTCGAACCCGTAGAAGTGGGTCAGGAGCACGGGGCGGTCCGCTTCCACCTCCCGGACACGCCGCTGCCACGTCTCCCGGTACGCCTCCCCCGGCACGTTGTAGACGTACCGCACCTCCACGTCGGGCCGGAGCCCCTCGACCAGTTGGAGGTAGCGTAGGGGGGTGAACCACCGCCAGTCGGCCAGGATCAGCGCCCCCTCCGGCGCTTCCCTCAGCAGCGGCTCCACCGTCTCCCGGGCCACCCGGTCCCCCGCCAATTCAAGGAAGCTGGGTCCGTGGGCCCAGCCGTTGAGCAGCCCGGCCCACAGAGCGAGAGAGACAAGGATAAACTGCCAGGTCATAGAAGGCAGGATGCAAGATGCACGACGGAGAAGGCGATCTCCCCAGATCCAAGGGAAAAGGCCAACGGCGATGGCGACGGGGAGGTAGGCCGGCATCATATACTCCACCGTCTGCGGGGCGCGGTAGGTGATGGAGACGAAGGTGTGCAGCGCCAACCCCCCCGCCAGCAGGACGAAGAGCCGCCCATCCCGCCACGCCAGCCCCAAAAGCCCCAGCAGGGCCAGGGCCAGGAGGAGCCCGTTGAACTGGAAAGGGAAGAGGGTCGGGAGCAGGGCCAGCCGGTGAGGAAGGTCGGTGAGGTTGGCGAAAGCGAACATATCGCCGGAGAAGCCCTGGACGAAGACGTGGTGGAACAACCCGGTGAGGGTGTCCCGTCCCGGAGGGGCGAAGGGAGCCCCCTGCGCTGCGCGGATGGGGATATAAGCGAAGGGGAAAAGGCCCGCCACCAGCGCCACCGCCGCCCCCCTCCACCAGCGCCGGGGCCGCACTACCAGCCGGGGCTCGGTCAGCAGGATGTAGAGGAGGAAGAACAGGCCGGGGAAGGCCAGCGACGGGTGGTGGGCCAGCCCCAGCCCCAGCCCCAACCCGAAGAGGAGGAGCATTCGATCCGCCTCCCGCCGGTCGGCGGTGGTGGCGAAGCGGGAGAGGGCGTAGAGGCAGATAGCGGCGAAAAAAGCGGTGGGGGTGCGGACGTTGGCGATCGTCGCCTGGGCCCAGAAGGTGGTAGCGGTGCCCAAGGCCAACGACGCCGCCAGGCCGGAGGCCAGGCCTCCAACCGGGGGAGCGCCCAACCGACGCGCCCACCGCCGAGTCGCCCGCGCCAACAGCACGAGGGTCCCAGCCGCCAGCAGGCCGCTCATCAAGTTGAGCCGGTAGGCGGAGGTCCCCCAGGGGAGCAGACGGATGAAGAGATGGCCGATCATCGTGTAGAGGGGATACCCCGGCGGGTGGGCCACCCCCAGCGTCGCGGCCACCGTCTGGAACTCCCCCGCATCGGCGGGGAGGATGTCCGAGGCAGCGGTGAGGCCGTAGGCGAGCAGCGCCACGGCGAAGCTCGCCCCGTCGGTCACCGGCTCCGCCCAGCGAGGGAGGGAGGTCCGCTCGCCGCTCAGCAGCCAGACCAGCAGGGCAAGCAGAGCAATGCCGACCGCCGCCAGGGGGTCCCGGTGCGGCCAAAGGATGTAGGGGAGCAGGAAGAGCAGCGGCCAGAGGCGGACACCCCGCCGGGCCAGCCGCCCGCCCAGGAGGAGGCCGATCGTTCCGACCAGCAGTCCCGCCGCTACCACCAGCGACCACGGCAGGGGCCGCCGAACCGCCTCCAACGCGACGCGGGAGAGGAAGAGCGCGGCGATGGTTCCCG
Organism: Anaerolineales bacterium; assembly: GCA_015662065.1. Classification (GTDB taxonomy): domain Bacteria; phylum Chloroflexota; class Anaerolineae; order B4-G1; family DUEL01; genus SZUA-1492. Next base: position 2,398 of record DQUX01000140.1, read on the forward strand.
AACTCGCCTGTGGTAGCCTGCTCCGAGTGGTCATCTGGGCCGGATTATACCATTGGGAGAAGGGGAGACAAGAGGGACCCAGGGACGCGGGGAGGGCTACGGCTTGACCTTTATCTCTACCGGCAGGATCAGCCGATCGTCGGGGATTCGCTCGCCTGCGGGACCGACGGCCTGAAGTCGCGCCTGGCTCCTATCGTACAGTCCCACCGCCAGCCGGTAGACGCCTGGCTCCACCCCATCCAACGGCAGCGTCACCGTCTCGCCGACCACCTCACCCGCCGCCCACCAGGAGGTAGGGTGGGCCCCATCCCGCGGCATCTGGTCGCTCTGGGCCACGATCTCGCCCGTCGACGGATCGAAGAGATGGACGAAGACGGTGTAGTCGGCCTGGGGGGGCTCCAGCGCCTGCCACCACAGGGTCAGCCGAAGAGCGCCGGCCGCTCGCTCCAGCCCGTAGCCGGCCAGCCGCACCTCCCCGCCGAAGTCCACCCCCAGGGAGTACGCCAGCGGCGGGAGGGAGAAGACCCGCTCCGGCGGCTGCACCTCGAAGGGGGACGCCAGAGGCAGGGGAAACGGCCCCAGCCGGACCTCCCCCACCGGCTCCAGGGTGGGGATCTGGTAGAGGACCAGCCAGAGCCGGTAGTCGCCGGGGGGAAGGCCAGCAGGCAGCTCCAGAAGGTAGCGATCGGCCACCAGCTCGCCCGGTCGCCAGAGGCTGGTGGGCAGGAAGCCATAGCCCGGCTGGGTATCCAGCGTCGCCACCGCCCCCCCTTCGCCGTTCAGCAGCCGCAGCGAGACGCCGTAGTTGGCCGGTATGGGCCGCGCCGCCGACCAGAGAAACCGCACCGAGAGCCGGTCCGGGGCGGGCTGGGCAAAGCTGGCCCTATGCAATCGCACCTCCGGCCCGAAGGGACCTAAAAGCGGCGTGTCGGACGAAGTGGGTGGGCCGTGCACCACCCGCACCGGCGCCAGGTACAGGACTCCTTGCGTCCTCCCTCGGACCGTGCAGGCAAACACCTCCCCCTCGGGACCAAAGAGGCGGAGCTGGATCAGGTAGATGCCGCGCGGGGTGTCGGCGGGCAAAGGGAGGGAATGGTGAGTTGCGAATTGCGAATTGCCACCCAGCGACTGGCTGCTCACGGCCAGCGGCTCCACGTCGTGCCGTACCGCCGCTGGAGACACAAGGTGCAAGGTCACGGTGTACCCTCCCCCCTCTATCCTGTCCCACATGAGCGTCACGGTCAGCGGCTCCCCAGGGGACGGATGGTCGGTCGAGAGCACGTACCCCATCAGCCGCAAGCCGTCCCCGAAATCGACCCCCTCCGGGTTATGGTGCAGGTAGGGCATCTGGTCAAAGTCCATCGTGAGATCGGTGACGGTGGAAGGAGCGTCGGAGGGGGAGGGAAGCCAGGCCAACAGAAGGGCCAGCAGGGGAATGGCTAATGACCAATGGATCAATGACCAATGACCAACGGGCAGTGGAGTCTTCCGACGCCAGATCAGAGCGACCAGGAGGATAACAAGACCGGCCAAGGATAGCGATTCCGCGAAAGCCCGGACGCGGGTACGGCCCAGTTGCAGGACGACGATGTGGTTCCCCGGCCCCACCTCCAGGGCCAGGTAGCCGGAGCCCTGCACGGGCCACACCGCCACCTGCTCGCCGTCCACCTGCGCTCCCCAGCCGGGCCAGTAGAGGAGCGGGAAGGCAATCCCCCCACCCTCCCCCCAGACCCGCCAGACCTGCCGCGTGGGCTCCCGCTCCACCATGGCCGCCTCCAGCGCGGCCCCCTCCAGAGGGATCGCCCGGGGCGGCGCCTCCGGATCGATGAGCGTTTCAGAGATGAGGGGACGAGGAACCACGGCCCGGTCCAGGTACTCGTACCGGATGGTGGTGCCGATGTTGCCGGTGAAAAGCTCGTAGAGCTGCAGCCGCTGGGCCGTCACGTCGGCGGGGCCGATGGGGAGACGGTCCGGGCGCAGGGGGAGAAGCGCCGAGACGACCAGCACCAAAGCAACCGGGAGCGCGACCGCCCAGAAACGCAGGCCACGAATGGGCCGGGCGATCGTCGCCAGCCCGCCGGTCGCCGCCGCGGCGAAGAGGGCCTGGACGGAGAGGAACCGCCAGGGGAACTGGACCATCGGCAACAGCGGCAGGTGGTCCCAGAGGAACTTCGAGAGGGGGGTGATCATCACCGTGGAGACCGCCAGCCCCAGCAGCATGAACCCCCAGCGGGCCTCCAGCCGTCGCCGGATCCCCCGCATCGCCAGCGCCCCCACCCCCAGCGCGGCGCAGGCCGCCTGCACCAGCCCCATCGCAAAGGGGGTGTTGCCCCCCGGAGCGATGCTGTAGTCGAAAAGGAGGTTTCGCTGGACCAGATCGCCGGCCCGGAAGTGGCGGGCGTAGTGGAAATAGCCCCCCGTCACCGTCCCCAACTGCACCAGCCCGCTCTCCGCCAGGGCGGGGAGCCAGAACCAGGCGGAAAGCAGGAGGCCAATGACCAACGGCAAATGATAAATGACAAATGATCTACGGTCTAGCTCTCCCCCCAGCCACCGGATCACGAGGTAGAGGATAACAAAGGGGGTGAAGATCAGGGCGGAGATATTGTGCGTGAGGACCATGCCAGCATACGCCAGCGAAGCAGGCACCCACCGCCCCGTACCTCGAACTTCGGACATTCTATCTAACGCCCAGAGGATGAGGGGGTAGAAGATGAAGGCGTAGAACTCGGAGAGGGAGTCGCCCCGAACGTAGACGTTGACTAGGTGGAAGGGAGCCACGGTGTAGGCGACCGCCGCCAGCCAGGCCGTCCAACGGCCTCCGCTCACGCCCCGTACCCAGCCGTACATCGCCAGCGCGGCGGCCACGAACCCCACCGCCTGGACTACCTTCAGCGCGGTCAGAAGGTCGAGCCCCGCCAGCGCCAGCAGCCCGACCAAGTAGTAGGGAAACGCGGCGTAGTAGTTGAAGAAGGGGTACCCCAGCCCGTAGGCCGCGTCCGGCATCCAGCGGACGGGGAAGACGCCGGCTCGCAGATTGACCAGCATCTGGTGCGCCCGCTGTAGGAGGAAGGGGCTATCCCCCCCACCCCGCGTGTTGACGGTCCCCGGCCCCCACACCAGCGCGGCAGCGAGCAGGGCTACCAGCATAAGGGAGGCGTAGGTTGCGAAATGCGAATTGCGAGGGGCGAGGAGCAAATGGTTCATAGGTTCACCTACCAGACACCGGCACCACCGCCCAATCGCCCACCGGGTTGCCCGCCTCATCAACCAGAGGCAGCACCTCCCCGGTCTCTGGCCGCCACAGGCCGATCCGGAGCGCATCCCTGCCGGGGAGAGGCCGCCCCACACCCTCCACAACGTGGTCATCCACCACCACGTCGCCGGGCCGCCAGGCGGACGTGGGGTAGTAGCCACCGACCGGAGGGGCATCCCCCTGCGAAACGACCTCCCCATCCCGTAGGTAGTGGAGGAAGACGGTGTAATCCCCCGCCAGCGGCCCCCCG
>DQUX01000048.1 GCA_015662065.1 Anaerolineales bacterium
CCGTGCTGGGCCTGGTGGTGCTGGTGGTCGGTGCGGTCGTCGGCGGGCCGGGAGAGGGGGTCTCACTGCCCTTTTGGGGGTTGGCCGGCGGGCTCTTCGCTCTCCTGGCTCTCCTCGTGGCGGTTGCTTCGCTTCTGTATGGCCTGTGGGGACGACTGTCTACCTTCCGCAGCCTGGACCTGATGGTGCTTATCGGCACGCTGAGCCTCCCCTTCGCTTCCCCCCTGGCTATCCGCCTGGCCTCCCGGCTGGGATCTCTGGTCGTGGCCCGCTCTCACGACCTGCAACAGGTGCCGCCTTTCTGGTCGAATCTGGCCAACCTCCAGCCGCTGAACTACCACCCCCCCGACATCTACTACTCCGGCGCGATCCTGGCACTGGTCGTGCTGGCCGCCATCGGCATCGGCCTGGCCTGGGACCGGCGGCGATGGCTCGTCGCGGCGGCGGTCCACACCGTCATCTTCCTGGTGCTCTTCACCACCGTCTTCACCAACGGTGCAGGGATCGCCAGTGGATGGGTGGGCTCGGTGGGGTACTGGCTGGAGCAGCAAGGGGTGAAACGGGGCGGTCAGCCCTGGTTCTATTACCTGGTCGTCCTTCCTATGTACGATTTTCTCCCCCTCCTCGGCGCGTTGGGGGTGCCGGTCTATCTGGGGGGGCGGGCCTTACTCGGCCGCCTCCGACGCCGGGCCGAGGAGGCCCCGTTGCCGGGGATGCGGTCCCTCTTTGTCCCCTTTGCCCTGGCCTGGGCGTTCCTCTCGTGGGTGGGCTATTCCTATGCGGGGGAGAAAATGCCCTGGCTCGTGGTCCACATAACCACGCCGATGGTGCTGCTGGCCGGGTGGCTGGCGGGGAGGCTGCTGGAGGCGGTGGACTGGCGGAGGGTGCGGGAGCGACACGGCTGGCTCCTGGTGCTTCTGCTGCCCGCGCTGGCGGCTGCCCTGACGGCGTTGGTCGGGGCGGCGGGGGAGGGGCCTTTCCAGGGTGTGGAGTTGGACCAGTTGCTGGTGACCGGCACCTTCCTGGGCGGGCTGGTGGGCACGCTGTTCCTGGGGGCCCTGGTGGGTCTGCTCTGGGCGCGGGCCGGCGCGCGGGATGGGCTCCTTCTGGTGGTCCTGACCGGTTTCCTGGCCCTGGTCTTGCTGACGGTGCGCATCGCCTACCGGTTCTCTTTTATCAACTTCGACACCCCCGCCGAGTTTTTGGTCTACGCTCACGAAGGCCCAGACGTCCGCACGACGATGGAACAACTGGAGGAGCTCTCGCTGCGGGTAGGAGGCGGTCCGCACCTCATCGACGTGAGCTATGGCCCCGATGGCTCTTGGCCCTTCATCTGGTACCTGCGCGACTATCCCAACGCCCGCTACTATCCCGAGCAGCCCGCCCGGGAGCAGGTCCTGGCCACGGCGGTCATCGCCGGGAGGGATCAGTGGGCGGTCGTCGAACCGTATCTGGGGGATGAGTACTACCGCTTCGATTATTACTTCCTCTGGTGGCCGATAGAGGATTATCGGCAATTGACGTGGGAGAGGCTGTGGGATTGGCTCACCACCCCCCGCAAGCGGGTGGCGCTGTGGCGGCTCTTCTACAATATGGACTATACCCTCTACGACGAGATCACCGGCAGCCACCACGCACCCGACGAGTGGCCGTTGCGCGGCGAGTTCCGTTTCTATGTGCGTAAAGACGTGGCCAACCGGCTGTGGAACTTCGGGGTGGGGCCGGTTCCCGAGGAGGTTGCCGAACCGACCGACCCGTATGCCGAAGGCCGGCAGGTGTGGACCGCTCGATGGGTGTGGGGGACGGAGGGGGGAGCGCCCGGTCAGTTCTCCTGGCCCCGGGGGATCGCCGTCTCCCCCGACGGCTTCGTCTATGTGGCCGACTCCCGGAACCATCGCATCCAGAAGTTCACCGCTGATGGGACGTTCGTGGCCGCCTGGGGGACGTTCGGGGGGTGTCCGGACCGCCGGCCCGCTCCCGGAACCTTCTGCGAGCCATGGGGGGTGGCCGTCGGACCGGACGGCGCGGTCTACGTGGCCGACACCTGGGCCCACCGGATCCAGAAGTTCACCGCCGACGGGGACTTCCTGGCCCAGTGGGGGACCTATGGGCAGTATGGCATAGATGCGGGGCCCACAGCCTTCTACGGCCCTCGGGCCGTGGCGGTGGGGCCGGACGGCGAGGTCTACGTGGCCGACACGGGCAACAAGCGGGTGCAGGTGTTCGACCCGGAGGGGGTGTTTCTCCGGGAGTGGGGGGGCGGGGGGAGGGAGCCGGGCCAACTGGACGAGCCGGTGGGGCTGGTCTTCGGCCCCGACGGGCGGATCTACGTGGCCGATACCTGGAACTACCGGATCCAGGTCCTGGGGCCGGAGGGAGAGCCGGTGCGGGAGTGGCCCATCATGGGCTGGAACAACCCCGCGGTGGAGGAGAAGCCCTACGTGGCGGTGGGCGCCGAGGGGCAGGTCTACGTGACCGATCCCGGCCATTACCGGGTGCTGGTCTTCAACGCCGAGGGGACCTATCTTTATAGCTTTGGCCAGTTTGGCTTCGACAGCAGCTCCTTTGCCCTGCCGATGGGGGTCGCCGTGGGGCCCGACGGCTCCCTCTACGTCGCCGACGCGGCCAATCACCGGGTGATGGTGTTCGACCTGGACCGCTGAGGCGGGAGACGTGGGCAGCAGTCCTTCGGCCCCCCCCTTCCGCCGAGCAGGGGACGGGGGATTTTTTTGACAATCCATTGTTCCGAGGGTACAATCGCACCGAGCATCTACTCATTCACTCGGGTTCGTTGGTGCTGCTGAGATCAGTGAATTCAGGCTCCCGGCGGGTCTGTGACCCGCGTCTTTGGCCGAAACTACCGTTTTCAGCCCAAGTCGGGGGTCGCAGACCCCCTCAGAGCATAGGGATTCGGGCTCCCGGCGGGTCTGTGACCCGCGTCTCTGGTCGAAAGCTACCATTTTCAGCCAAAAGGGAGGTCTGATGTCTCAAGTCTTCGTCTCTACTCATCCCCTGGTGCAGCACAAACTGGCGCTCCTGCGCGACGAGCAGACCGGTCCCAAGAAGTTCCGCGAGCTGGTGCGGGAGATCGCCATCCTGCTGGTCTACGAGGCGACGGCCGACCTCGCGACGGAGTTGGTGACGGTGCAGACGCCGCTAGGGCCTGCTGAGGGGCGACGACTGGCGGAAACGGTTGGTCTGGTGCCGGTTCTCCGGGCGGGCCTAGGCATGGTGGATGGGGCCTGGCAGATGCTGCCCGGTGCGGAGGTGTGGCACATCGGCCTCTCGCGGGACGAGCGGACCCTCCAGCCGGTGGAGTACTACTCCCGTCTCCCCGTCAGCCCCACGGTGGATGTCTGCCTGGTGCTGGACCCGATGCTGGCGACAGGCGGGTCGGCGGTGGCGACGGTGGACATCCTGAAACGGTGGGGGGCTCGGCGGGTCAAGTTCGTCGGCGTCATCGGCGCCCGACCGGGGCTGGAGCGCCTTACCTCAGCCCACCCCGACGTCCCCGTCTACCTGGCGACGCTGGATGAGCAGCTCAACGATGTCGGTTTCATCGTGCCCGGGCTGGGCGACGCCGGGGATCGGATGTTCGGTACAGGATAGCGGATTCGAGATAGTAGATTCGAGCTTTGGGTTTTAGCCATTGGACTCAGGACTCTCCTACCTGACTGTCTTCACGGTTGCGGCGCTCTCCTCCGTGGTGCTGGCTCCCCTCTCCGCCCGCCTGGGCCGGCGGTTGGGTGTTGTGGACCGGCCGGGCGGCCGGCGGATCCATAAAGGGGAGGTATCCCGCCTCGGCGGCGTGGCGCTGTTTCTGGCGTTCGCCGCCACCGTCGGTGTCGCGGCGTGGCAGGGACTCCTGACCGTGGGCTACAAGCCCGACGACTTCACCCGCCTGAAGGGGCTGCTGATCGGGGGGCTGGTAGCGTTCCTCTTCGGGTTGGTGGACGACCGGTTTGACCTATCCCCGGGCCTCCAGCTCCTCTTCCAGTTTACCCTCTCGCTGGTGGCCCTCGCCACGTTGCTATGGCTCGAGAGCTTCACTCTCCCCTTCTTCGGCTACGTGGCGTTGAGCGCCTATCCCTGGGGGGCCTGGGTCTACGTCCCTCTGACGGTGCTCTGGGTAATGGGGATGATGAACACGGTCAACTGGCTGGATGGGCTGGATGGGCTGGCGGCCGGGGTGGGGGCGATCCTCTGTCTGGTGCTGGCGGTTCATATGCACCGGGTGGGGCAGCCCAGTGTGGCACTGTTGCCGCTGGCCCTCCTCGGTGCGCTGGTGGGGTTCCTGCCCTACAACGTAGCCCCCTCGCGGGTCTTTCTGGGGAGTGGTGGGGCCTTTTTCCTGGGCTATGCGCTGAGCGGGCTGGGGCTCATCGCCGGCGGGCGGGTGGCCACGGTGTTGTTGGTGATGGGGTTGCCCATCGTGGATGTGGCCTGGCAGATCTTCGACCGTGTGCGCCACCGCCGTTCCCCGGCCCAGGCCGACCGGGGCCATCTGCACTACCGGTTGCTGGACCTGGGGCTCTCCCAGCGGACGATCGTCCTGGTCTACTGGGCCTTCTGCGGCCTCTTCGGCCTGCTGGCGCTGAGCATCTCCTCCCGCCTCTACAAGCTCATCGCCCTGCTGGTCTTGGGGGGGCTGGTGGTGCTGACGTTGGCTTTTCTCTCCCGCCGCGGACAGGACACGTGAGGCGTGATGGAGGAGGGTGTTATGGAGAGCACCGTTTACTTCGCTACGGCAAGGGCTATCCGGTGGGACTATCAGTACAGCCAGGTGGCGGGCCTGGAGCGGATCCTGGAGAAGTTGGACCTGGGGGGCCGCATCGAGAAGGATGAATATGTGGCCATAAAGACGCATTTTGGGTCGCGCGGGGCGCATCGCATCGTCCGGCCGATCTTCTTGCGCAAGGTGGCGGATGCGGTGAAGGCGGCCGGAGGCAAGCCCTTTGTCTGCGACACGGTCCGCATCAACGGGTGGGAGTATCTGGAGGTAGCCAATCAGAATGGGATCAACCCTCTGTCGGTGGGTTGCCCGGTGCTCCTGGCGGACGGCCTCTTCGGCTGCGACAGCGTGGAGGTGAAGTCCGGGCCGGTGTTGGGCTCGGTGCAGGTCGCCTCCGCCATTCACGACGCGCCGGCGATGGTCGTCGTCTCCCACTGCAAGGGGCACATCGGCGCGGGGTACGGCGGGGCGATCAAGAACCTGGCGATGGGAGGGGTGGCTGGCCGTCACCGAAGCGGCGACTGGCGCCGGGCCCGAGGCCACCTGCACGCCGCCAGCGGCGAGTCCTCACTGGTGCGAGACCCCGAACGCTGCACCCTCTGCCTGCAGTGCCTTCACGTCTGTCCCACGGAGGCGATCTCCCAGGAGGGGGGCGGGCTGGTGGTGGAGGATGAGCGGTGCTGGCGGTGCGGTCGTTGCGAGCGGGTCTGCCCGGAGGGGGCGATCCGGCTCCAGAAGCGGGGGGAGGACGAGTTTCAGGCCGCGCTGGCCGAGGCGGCCCAGGCGGTTCTCTCCACTTTTGAGCCGGGCAGGGTGGTCTACCTGAACTTCGCCCTGGAGGTCCAGCCGGAGTGCGACTGTATGCCGATGGCCGATACGCCTCTGGTACAGGATCAGGGGATCTTCGGCGGGGACGACGTGGTGGCGGTGGAGCAGGCGACGCTGGACCGGATCAACGGCGCGGTGCCGCTGCCGGATTCGGCAGCGACCGACCGGGGGGTGCGGCACGGCCAGCGGATTCTGCCGGAGACGTTGGGGGTGGACGGCCAGCCCCACGTGGACGCCGCCGCTGCGCTGGGCCTGGGCAGCCAGAGGTATAGGCTGGTGGAAGTGTAGGCCGTGAGCCTACAGATGTCGCTCCAGCCACCCCGTCAGGTCGGATAGAGCCTGGTCGCGGGTGATGTCGTTGTGGGGCTCGTGGTAGCCGCCCTCGTATCCCCGCCACTCCTTGTCTGGGAAGGTCACTTTCTCGAAGAAGGCGCGGCCGGCTTCAGGCGGTACCAGTCGGTCTGCCTCGCCCTGGAGGATCAACAGGGGCAGCCGCAGGTCGGCGGCGTGGGCCTGGACCCATTCGATGGCCTTGGTCATCTCCGTCCCCAACCGGGGTGTTCCCTTGCTGTGTACCAGCGGGTCCTCCTGGTAGGCGCGCACCACCGCCGGATCGCGGGAGATGGCCGTGGCATCCAACCCGGTGTCCATTGATAAGCGTGGCCAGACCCGGGAGAGGATGCGGCTTAGGGACAGGAGGATGGGAGAGATCCCCACCTGCCCCAGCGCCGGGCCGGAGGCGATCACGCCCCGCAGCCCTTCCGGGTGGCGCAGGGCGTATTCCAGGACGATGAGGCCGCCCAGGCTGTGCCCCATCAGGAAGAGAGGCCGGCCTGATTCTCCCTCGCCGACCATCCGCAGGAAGGCGCGCACGTCCTCCCGGAACTCTCCCCACTCGTGGATGTATCCCCGCTGGCCCGGGGATTGGCCGTGGCCCCGGTGGTCGAAGCCGTAGATGGCGTAGCCCTGGCCTACCAGGTGGTTTACCACGTTCGTGTAGCGACCGCTGTGTTCGCCGAAGCCGTGGACGATAGCCAGCACCGCCCGCGGCTCCCTCTCCGGCCGCCAGCGCTGGTAGTACAGCTCGAGCCCACCCGCTCCCTGGAACGTTCCTTCGCTATGCTCCATCTGTTTCCCTCCTGGAATCTCGAATCTGAAACCTTTATCCCAACGGCCTCTTCACCGGTATCCCCGGCCGTCGCGGGTACTTCTCCGGCGTTGCCGCCACCTTGTCCACCACCACCAGGTAACGGGTCTCCGCCAGCCCATGTAGGTTCACCAGCACCAGCCGCTGCACCCGCCCTCCGAGGATGCGGATGGCCTCCTCGGCGGCATGGACCTCGGCCGGGCCGCCTTCCCCCTTCTGGGCCAGGATTGCCCCCCCCACGCGGACCAGGGGCAGCAGGTACTCGGCCAAGGTGGGCATCTCCGCCACCGCCCGGGCCAGCGCCCAGTCGTACTGCTCCCGGTGGATCGGACGACGGCCCAGCTCCTCCGCTCGGGCGTGGATCACCTGGACGCCCCGGAGCTCCAGTCGGCGGGTCAGATGCTCCAAGAAGGCCACCTTCTTCCGGGTCGCCTCCAGCAGGGTGAGGTGCATCCCCGGGCAGAGGATCTTGAGCGGCACGCCAGGGAACCCCGCCCCGGTCCCCACATCGATTACCCGGACTCCGGCCTGCAGGTCAGCCTGGGGCAGCGCCAGCAGGCAGGAGAGAGAGTCCAGGAAGTGGCGTACCTGCACCCCCTGGTAGTCGGTGATGGCGGTCAGGTTGAACCGCCGGTTCCACTCCACCAGCTCCTCGTAGTAGGCCTGGAAAAGGGAGAGGTGGCCCTTGTTGAGGGGAATTCCCAGTTCCTGTGCGCCTCGGATCAGTCGGTCCATGCTGAGACGGGATTCACTGTTGCGGGGAGGAGGTGCGCTCGCAGGATCCACCAATCGGGGGCTGCGGAGCGGAAATCCCGCCGGTGTGTATCGTTCCCTTGTTCATTCTAGCGACTTCCTCGGTGACGTTACGGGCTCGGCACCGTCGGGGTGGGGGGCGGTTGGGCCTCCGGCGGGAG
>DQUX01000153.1 GCA_015662065.1 Anaerolineales bacterium
GCGCTGTCCGGCGCGGGGATCACCCGGCCGACGAACGCCCAGCGACCGCCGGTGGGGCCGACGAACGTCCCCCGGATGCCCTCCCGCAGGGCCCGGGTCCGGGTCACCTCCTCCAGTCGCTTCCCCTCCCAGGCCCCGTCGGTGTCGAAACGGACCATCCCTGTTTCGTCCAGCAGCAGGATGCGGATCTCCTGCTCCTCGGCCGCCTCCGCCAGCAATGTCTGGAACCGTTCCGGCGGGAGGGCGTCCGGCGGACCTACCCGGGGGAGCGTCGCCCGCGCCGCCGCCTCCAGCCGTAGATAGGCCGCGCCGGTCCACAGCGGACTGGTCCGCACGAACAGGAGCAGCCCCAACCCCACCAGGGTAAGGCAGACGACGATGATGGCCACGTAGGAGAGCAGGAGGCGGGAGTTAAGGGTACGAAACATAGCTGTCGCTCGTACCCCGTCACTCGTCGGTGACGAGTTTGTAGCCGACGCCGAGGACGGTCTCGATCCGGACGTTGGAGCCGGTCAGTTTCTTGCGCAGGTGGGCAATGTGGACGTCTATGGTGCGGGTTTCTCCGAAGAAATCATACCCCCAGACCTGGTTCAGCAGTTGCTCCCGACTGAGGGCCAGCCCCCGGTGTTCGGCCAGGGTTCGCAGGAGGTCGAACTCCTTGGGCCTCAGTTGCACCGCCCGGCCGGTCACCGTCACCTCGTGCCGGGCAAGGTCGATGACCACGTCGCCCACGTGGAGGGGGGCCTGGAGGTGGGCGGCCCGCGCGACGCGGCGCAGCACCGCCTTCACCCGGGCGACCAGCTCTCGGGGGTTGAAGGGCTTGGTCACGTAGTCGTCCGCTCCCAGTTCCAACCCCACGATCTTGTCCACGTCATCGTCCCGGGCGGTGAGGATGATGATGGGGAGGTCGGGGGCGGCGGTGCCAGCCCGCACCCGACGGCAGACCTCCCAGCCGTCCACCTCCGGGAGCATCAGGTCGAGCACCAGGACGGCGGGAGGCTGCTGGGCGATCCGCTCCAGCGCGGTCATCCCATCGGTGGCCGACTCGACCCGGAAGCCCTCTTGCTCCAGGTACATCCGCGCCAGTTCGATGATGTTGGCCTCGTCATCTACGATCAGCACGGTCTCGCCAGCCATAGCTCTCTCCAGGTCCCCCTCCCCTCACCCCCGAGGGAGGGCGGTGGATCAATGGTCGCACCGGCACCCACACTCTTCCGGCGATGCGCAGTCGCAGGCCTCCGCCACTGCCTCGATCTCCACCCGTGCTCCCAGCGGCAGCGCTGCCACCTGCACCGCCGAGCGGGCGGGGGGGTCCTCCGGAAAGAACTCGGCGTAGACCCCGTTCATCTGGGCGAACTCGCCGATATCCTGCAGGAAGACGGTGGTTTTGACCACGTGCTGCAGGCAGGAACCGGCTGCCTCCAGGATGGCCTTCAGGTTCTTCAGCGCCTGGCGGGTCTGCGATTCGATGTCCGGCCCGGCGAACGTTTTCGTGCCCGGCACGAGGCCCAACTGCCCGGCGGTGTAGATCAGGTCTCCCACCTGCACCGCCTGGGAGTAGGGGCCGACGGCGGCGGGGGCTTTGTCGGTAGCGATGATCTGCTTGCTCATTTTCCCTCCCTCCCGTGATGTGCTCTCATTGTAACCCATCCCGGCGCGGGGGGCAAGCGGGGTGGTTCCCGAGTGGTATCCAGATCTCACCGTAAAAACCCGAGCAGCCCCGGAATCCCTGTTCCGGGGCTGCTCGTCCGGTGGTGATTTCCCCAAGAGCGCCGGTATCGCCTCTACCCTACGATCCGGCGGCCAGCCGCAGCAGCATCTCCGGCACCCACAACCCACCGACTCCCATAAACGCCAGCACGGTCGAGCCGACGAAGATCAGGGCGCTGGCTGCGATAAGGGCGTAGTCGGCGCGGCGATAGGTGAGGCGGTGCACCCAGGTGCGCGGCCCGATCCCAAAGGCCCTCAGGTCCATCGCGTCGATGATGTCCTCCGCGCCGACGATGGCGTTGATGGTCACCGGTACCAACAGGGGTGCCAGCCTGCGGATCTGGGCCACGATGCCGCCTGTCAGCCTCTCCACCTCGTAGCCCCGAGCGCGCTGGGAATCCAGCGTGATGCTGAAATCCCGCCCCAACGTGGGCACGAAGCGGAAGGCCAGATCCATCGCGTAGGCGAACTTGTCCGGCAACCCCAGCCCCCGGAAGGTGACGCCGTACAGGCTGGGATCGATGGTGTAGGGGATGGTGAGGGCCATGATGGTGATGGCGTACATACGGACCAACTGGCTTATGGCGAAGATGGTCTTCTCGGCGGTGATGTCCACGGAGATCTGCCAACCGACGATGGGGAGGGAGAGAGGCCCCAGGCGACGGATGAGGTGTTCCTCGTGATAGGTGTACTCCACGCCGCCCCTCCCGGTGAAGAACGTCAGGGTGGTCATGAGGAGGATAATGATGCTGATCAGAATCCACGCCCGGCGGGTCTCGCGCCAGGTAAGGCGCGCCAACCCGTACTGGAGCACCCCCACGCCCAGGAAGAGAAGCATAATGCGCAGGTCCCAGAACTGGATGATGGAGAAGAGCACCGCCAGCATGAAGATGAGGCGGGCGCGGGGGTCCAGCCGCTGGATGATGGTATTCCGTTCGCGATACCGCCAGGCGATCAGCATGGCATCCCTCTCTCGTAGAGGCACAGCACCGCCGTGCCCCTACAACATCACCGGCCGGTGCGGGCCTGGATGGCCTGGTAGGCGGCCAGCAGGATGGGGGTGAGGATCATCGAATTGAGGATGTTGGGTCCGGCGGCCGGCGCGAACTCGCCGATGATGGCCGTGGCGAAGCTATAGCCGTTGATCCAGATGTCGGCGATGGCGGCGAAGCCGATGCCGATGATGATCCCCAGGGTGCCCCAGATATTCACCGCCGCCAGGTCCACACTGGCCCGCTCCAGGATGAACCGCCCGGCGATCACCACGACGCCGCCGACGATGAAGGCCCAGGCCCAGAAGGAGAAGTCCTCGATCTCCCCCGTCCACGGCCCGATCACCCGGGGGTTGATGAAGATCAACGCCGCCGCGATGATGATGAGCGCGGCCACCAGCCCGGTCAGGAAGTTGAGGCTGCGCTTCTTATCGGCGAAGAGCATAACCAGTCCGGGAACCAGTCCCATCAGCCCGTTGCCCAGGTCCCACGCCGGGTAGACCCCCCAGCCGGTGATGAAGTCGCCCAGGATGTTGCCCACCGCGCCGGTGAAGAAACCCACCACCGGGCCGAAGGCAAAGCCGAAGAAGACGGGGATGCAGACGGAGGGGCGAAGGGCCACCTGGCTGACCGAGGGCATCGGGATCGTATTGAAGATGTAGTTAAAGACGCCGTACAATGCCGCGCCGATGGCCATATATACCACCTGCCGGGTGCCGACCTCCCAAGCCTCACTCTGAGCCGTGACGAGGTAGACGACGAAGACGCCGATCAGGCCGATGGCGGTGACGCCGATGGGAGCGACCCCCCGGATTTTGTCGCCGCCAGTCAGGAAGCTGGCCAGCGCCATTGCGGCCACGATAACGACCAGCACCACGACCCACGCAACGGCTCGGCTCTTTGTAGTTCTCTCTGCGGCCATTTTTGCCCTCCTTGATTCCTAAAAGGACGCGCTAGATCTTATCAA
>DQUX01000294.1 GCA_015662065.1 Anaerolineales bacterium
CACCCCTAGGGGCCATGGTGCCACACACACGCTTGACCCACCTCAACTGTCCTTTCTAACCGGGTTCTTCAAAAAACCTTGTCAAAGTCGGGTCTTCCGGCGGAAAGGGAAAGGTGGCGAAACAGTCTGTGGGAGTGTAGCGAATGTCCGTGCGCAGGCTGGACGCCTGTTTACGGAGCCACACCTCATGCACGCTCGACTGCAAGAGGGCAAAGTGGTAGTCGTCGTCGAAGGCGAAGACAATTACCATCATCGAGTAAATCCACCCTTTCGGCACAAAAACCATCTGATGCATTTCACTGACTTGCGCCCGCACCAGCACCCGCCGCAGGGGGGCGATGGCCAGTCTCATATCACCTCGGTAGCGGGCAAAACGCCACCAACATTCTCGGTCACGACGGTCATCGCGATTCCTTAAGCGCTCACGTTCTGGTTTCACGCGCTCCTCCACAATCCTCAAAAGGTCGGGATACTGCTTCGCCCGCTCCAGGTCCCAGTCGTGGAAACAGATGACCCAGCGACTTGGTTTCTGCTCCGGGTGGCTGTTCAAGTCCTCACCGTTGAGGTAGGGGAACAGACAATCGGCATTGCGGGGGTCTTTGGCTAACAGCGCCTCGGTCTCCTCCGGTTCCAGCACGAAGCCGATACCGCGAACGATGTCGCCCTGGAATGCTTTGCCCTCGTTTTGAGGCAACCGCTTGGGCTCTGCTTCCGGCTCAGCATCCAGGCGTGAGGAGATGAAGTCCACGGGTTGACCGTCGAGAAGGGGCGAACGGTGAGTGGCAGGCGAGCCGTCGGGCTTATGGATGGCAACGAGGTTGACTTCCACATTGGCGGCGCCGGGCCACTTGATGAAACGGCGGGCGAAGGTGATGGTGCCACCCTGTTCCACAATGACCTTCAAGCCACTCTCGCGAGTATCCCCCTGGCCGATGGTGCTGGTGGCAACCATGCCCATACGTCCGCCCGAGCGTAGTAAGTCAAAAACACGGCGGTAGAAGACCGAACAGAGGTCTGCCGTGCCCTTGTAAGGAGCGAAGGCCGTGGTAAGCCAGTGACGGTACTTACCACCGAGCGCCCTGCTGATCTTCAGCCCACCCATAAACGGCGGATTGCCCAGCACCACGTCGAAGCCGCCCTGGGCGAAGACCTCGGGGAACTCCAGCGGCCAGTGGAAGAACTTGTGCTTTTCGGCCAACGCACGCACAAAATCGCGGACCTCCCCCTGTACCCCCTCCTCCCCGTGCTCCAGGAGCCGCCGCAGGTCCTGGGAGGTGGGCACCTTGCCTTGGGTCTCAGGGGTGAGGGGGGCGAAGAAGGCCGCGGTCCAAAGGTCACAGGCCAGATGATCCCGCCGAAAACGGGGATCATCCAGGATCCCCCGGTAGCGCGCCGCTTTCTCACCGATCGCCTCCGGGGTGTCGTCCCCCAGGGAATCGAGAGCCGCGATGCCCTCGGCAAGGTAGGTGATATCCGCAGGGAGCTTGAACGGAACGGTGACCTCCCGACGATCGGCCCTGTTTTGGTTCCTCAAGGCCCTGGCGATTCCCGGGTCGTCGCCCGTCACGGGCTTATAGGCGCTGTCGGGGATGCCCTCCTCGAGTACCCCGAGGTCGAAGACCCCCACCAGGGAGTCACCGCATCTTATGCGATGATCCAGGAAGGCGAGCGGTTTCCCGGGGGCGTGGGACTCGATCCACAGGGCCACCTTGCAGAGTTCCACCGCCAGGGCGTTTTTGTCCACCCCGTAGATGCAGTGGGAGATCACCTCCCGGACGGCCTCCCGTCGGGCCGCGGGGGCCGGCTCCTCCTCGCCGGTGCGCACCCGGGCCAGCTCCTCTCCCAGCCTCCGGGCCGCCGCCAACAGGAAATGGCCCGAACCGGTGGCGGGGTCGCAGACCTTTATCGAGAGGATCGCCCGCTCCTTCTCCTCGGGGGTGGTGGCCCGGGAGAGACGCTCCTCCAGGACCGGCCCCAGGGCGGAGTCGACGAGCTCGGCGACCAGCTCCCGCGGGGTGTAGTAGGATCCGGTGGATCTGCGCTCGGTCCCCGGGATCAGCTCGAAGGAAATCCCGGCGTCCCCCTCCCCGGCGGCAGGGGCTATCCGCGGTTGATAGTCCAAAAGGCTCTCGTACACGGATCCCAGCTCCTCCACGTCGAGGTGGGCGTAGTTGATCCGGCGGGGAACGCCGCATTCGTCACTACAGTAATGCAGGTGCCGGAAAGCCTCCAAGAGGGAACGGTTGTCCAACTCACATTCGCCCAACACGGCCAAAGGCTCGAAGAGCTTCCCATCGAGGACCGGGAGGCCGAGGAGGGATGCCGGGGGCTCGCCATCCTCTCCGTCGGCGTGGTCGCGGAGGAGGTGCCACAGGACCCTGAGGGAATACCAGAGGTCCCCGTGTTGGGTGTGGGCGCGGCGGTTGTCGACCAAGCGCCTCAGCCGGGAAACGCTGTAGTGCTCGCGATAGAGCTCGCTCCCCCCGAGGAGGTCCCTCTCCTCAGCCACCAGCAGGAAAAGGAAACGATAGACGAGGCGGAGGAGTTCCTGGTAAAGCCCGTGGGCGAAGGCGGTGCCCCCTTCGAGGGCCCTCTTCCGCAGCTCGCCGTTCTTGGGATGGCGGAGGAAGCCCTGGCCCAGGCGTTGGAGGGCTTTGACCACGCTGTCGCGGAGGCGGTCCCGGGCGCGGGAGCCCTCCTCGATGGCCTGGATGTAGTAACGTTCCAGGAGGCAATCGGCCGCATCGGATAACCCCTTCGGGAGCCGGCTCCGGTGCAGCAGGCGGAAAAGGAGCTCGAAATCGCGGAAGCGGTTCTCCTCGAAGATGGCCGCGAGGTCGAATTCCACGTAGGCTTGCCCCCGAACCCGGTGGCTCTTCCGCAGTAACCTCAATCGTAGGCCGTTGGTCACCACCCCCCATAGGTGTTCGGTGCGGTTGAGGAACTCCTGCACCAGGGAATGGGGCGAGAGACGGGGGCCCCTCCTCTCCGGCGGGCGGCGGTCCAGGTCCTGGCGGCAGCCGGCGATGTGTACGGGAGGGGCATCGTCGTTCTCCCCTGCCCGATGGGAGATGGCAAAGGTCTGATTGTCAATTACATATGCCCGGGGGTTCCGCACCAGGCGGTAACCCAGGAGGCTTAAAAGGGGGATGATCCACCGCTCCCGGGTGAGGGTGGTGCCGAAATCCCCCTCGGGCAAACGTTCCATTCCCGACTGGAACGCCTCCCAGAAGCGCTTGGCATCGTGGTATGCCGCGGCGATCTCCTCCAGGAGGGATCGGTCCCCGATCCCGAGATCCCGCGGGGCCTGACCCGGAACCCTCCCACCGCGTAGCCGCTCGAAAAAGTCGGGATCGAAGAGCCCGCCCTCGATACGGACGACCGGTGAGCCCGTCGACCTCCGCTCAGCGGTGGCCGTCGGCATCCCTCACCCCCTGGGGATCGGTTTTCGGTTGTAATACCAGGATGCCGAGGAGGTCCGGGGGCCAGTGGGGCTTCACCTTGAACCCCCGGACCGCCTCCCCGATGGTCCGCCGCAGGCGCTTGTGCGCCTCCAATAGCTCCTCGGCCCTTGCCCCGATGATCAGCTGGAGGGGGCTCACCCCGTCCCCCTCCAGGTGGGGCTTTAGCTCCGCCAGCGCCGAGGCCAAAAGCTCCCGCTTCTCTCCCACCGGCATGTTGGCCACGGGCTCCGCCTCCGCCAAAAGCCCCAGGGCCTCCCCGGGTCCGAGCCATTCCTCCGTGAGGTACCTCTTCCCCACCACGAGCACCTCTTCTGCCAACAGGGGAGGCCTTCCCGGTTCCTCGAGGAGGTAACGGACCCGCAAGAGGAGGAGGCTCGTCAGGCGCTTCACACGGTCGGTGCGGATGGCGCCACAACGTCCCCCCAACTTCCCGGCGCTCATCGCCTCCTCGAAGAGGTATTGGGCCAACGCGGCCACGAAGGGGTGGTTCCTCCCCACGAACTCCGCCCCCGCGGGGGCCGGGCTCTCGAAGGATACGAGCCATTCATCTCTGCCCTTCGGAAGGGCGTTGCGGATGGGCTCCGGTACGCCATGGAGGGCCTCGGGCAGGAGCACGATCCTCCAGAGGTCTTCATCTCTCCGGACCCGCTCCACTTGCATCCTCAACCTCTGGCACAGGAGAAGCACGAAATCCCGGACGTCTTTTGCGCTTCCCAAAACCCCATCGGTGGCTTCGAGCTCCCGGGCCACTTCCGCGGGCTTTATCCGCCGCTGGGCGAAACGCGATCGGCTCTTCCTTTCCCGCCGCGCGTCGATATCCCATCTTTTGTGTAGTTCCTTTGTCTTCTCGTCCAAGAAGTCCAAGGCCAACTGCTCCGCCACCCGATGCCCGGGGCCGAAGAACAGGGCGTTGATCAGGGCCTCGAGGACGGCTTCCTCATCTTCCGGCACGGGAACGTAGATGTTGAGATCGGAGTAGATCTCCCAGGCCTTCCTGAGCAGCACCCGCAGGATCGCGCCGTCCACGGGGTTATCGGTCCCGTAGTACCGGACCGCCTTGACCCGCTCCTTCTTTTGGTTGAAGCGGTCGACGCGGCCTTCCCTCTGTTCCAGCCGGTTGGGGTTCCAGGGAAGATCGTAGTGGAACACCGCGTCGAACCCCTCCTGGAGGTTTATCCCCTCTGAGAGGCAATCGGTGGCGACGAGGACGCGGCGCGCCGCGCCACCTTTCGCCATGAGCTCCTCCACCATGGCGCGCCTCTCGTCCTCACCCATGCGCCCGGTGATGTAGCGGATCTCCAGGTCGGAGAATTCCCGCTCCAGGGCGCGCCGCAGCTCCCGGGCCACGTACTCGGCGGTGTCCACGTAGATGCACCAGACGATGGGATTGAAACCCTCGCGCAGGAGTTCCCGGACCTTTTGGATACATCCTTTGAGCTTTGGGTCCTTATCGGGGGTTATCCTCGCTGCCAACTCCTCCAACCGGCGGAGGGCCGCCGCCTCGCTTTCGGGGATCTTTTCCATCGTGGATGTAGCCGGGACCTCGTCGCTCCCCCACGTATCGGTGGGCTCCATGACCATGGTGGGGGGGTCGTACCCCTCATCCTCGGGGATGGCACCCCCGCGGCGCCGTTTCCGGATGGCCACCTGCGCCGCCATGGGGCTCGACATTACACACCGCAATAGGGCCAGGGCGCTCCAGTAGTGCAACCTCCTGCGGAAACCCCCGAGTCCCTGCCCTTCCCGCACGATTTTCTGGCAGAATCGGTGCGCGCTCCTGAACAATTCCCACTGCTCGGGCGATAGACGGTAGATATACTCCTCATGGAGCCTTTCCGGGAAATACCCCTCGTTCCAGGAATCTTTGATGTCGGCGCGGGTGCGTTGGATGAAGTGCCGGGCCAGGCGGGCCCGACGCGCCTCGTCGATCGCGTCGAGGTCCCAGGTTTCGAACTCCGGATCCAGGAGCCCGAGGAGCTTCTTGAACGCCCCGGGGATGCCACTGTGGGGCGTGGCGGTGAGGAGCAACAGATGCCGGCCACGGTCGGCGGCGAGTTCCCGGACCAGCTCGTACCTCAGGTGTCGCTCCTTTCCCCCGCTGGGAACGGCGCCGTGGACCTCGTCCACCACGATTAGCTCGGGGGCTTGCTCCAAGAAGAGAGGCTTGTTGCGCCGGGTCTTGATGAAGTCTATGCTGATCACCACTACCGGGTAGTGCTCCCAGATGCTTTTGCCGTGCGGCGCCCGGCGTTGAAGGCGGTTCACCGTGGCGGTGGATACCACCACGGGCTCGAAATGGAACTTCTCCTGGAGTTCCTTTTGCCACTGGTCACACAAATACGGGGGACAGAGGACCGCGAACCGCTGTATCTCCTTTCTGTCCCAAAGTTCCCGCACGATGAGGCCCGCCTCGATGGTCTTTCCCACCCCCACATCGTCGGCGATGAGGATGCGCACCGGATCCAAACGCAACGCCATAAGAAGGGGAACGAGCTGATAGTTCCGCGGGCGGACCGAGATCCTCCCGAAGGACCGGAACGGAGCAGCCCCTTCCCGCAACAGGAGCCGCGCCGCCTGCCAGAGGAGCCGCACGGAAGCGGCGGTGTAATCCCCTTGGGGTTCGGGAAGGGGAAACCTGGACGGCACGGGCTTCTCCAGCGGGAGATACCTCCCGACCCTCTCCGCCAAACCCAGGTGGACCGCCACCACATCATCCGAGATGCCCGTGAGGGGACGCAGAAGCAGCACACCGTTTTCGGAGCCAACCACCACCCAATCTCGGCCACGAAATTGCACAATGGAACCTAATTGCATCGCATCGAAAAGGAGTATATGATCGAACCGATGGAGGGGACAACCCCTCGGGGCAACGTAAGACGGGTAAGCTGTGGTTTCGACGATTGATCGATCGCCTCCCGCGGCGCCTTTGAGCTCCTAGGCGGGGCGGTCCAGCAACGAAGAGGGGGATTTTCTTGTCCGAAGGATTACGTCGATACGTCCGCGAGCAGGGCCCCGGGCACCTCCTTTTCGGCGGGGCCCGTATGGCCTTCCTCGATATCGAGGCGGGCTTCTGGGGCCTGCGGCGACAGCTGGAGGCG
>DQUX01000210.1 GCA_015662065.1 Anaerolineales bacterium
CGTGGTGGCCGGCTTCGCCGCCATCCACGCCCTACGGACGGCGGCCCAGGCCGCCCGGGCCGCCGCCCGCTCCCCGTGACCCCCGGGGATGGCCGCGAGGATTGCCCCTACATTCCTGCGACCTCCTCCCCGAAGGCCAGCAGCGCCTTCACCATCTCCGGCTCCCGCGCCTCGGCGTAGACCCGCAGGACCGGCTCTGTGCCGGAGGGGCGGATGAGAAGCCAGGAGTCGTCTGCCAGCAGGTATTTGACTCCGTCGGTGGTCTGGACCTCGGTGACCGCCTGGGAGGCCAGGGTGGGCGGTGCTTCCTGGGTCAGCCGGTCCACCATCTCCGGTTTGGAGATAGGGTGGCGGAGTCGCAGGTCGCGCCGGGCGTAGTGGGCCGGGCCGACGTCGGCCTGCAATTGGGCCACCAGTTCGTGGAGCGGCGCGTGGGCGGCGGCCACCACCTCCAGGAGCAGCAGCCCCATCAGCACCCCGTCTCCCTCCGGGATGTGGCCCTTGATGGAGAATCCGCCGGACTCCTCGCCGCCGATGAGGACGTCGTCGTTCAGCATCCGGTCGGCGATGTGGTTGAAGCCCACGGGGGTCTCTGCCAGCGGCAGGCCGTAGCGGGCTGCCAGCCGGTCCACCATCCGGGTGGTGGAGACGGACCGGACCACCGTCCCTTGCCAGCCCCGCCTCTCCACCAGATACTGCAACACCAGAGCGAAGATGTGGTGGGGGTCCACGAAGTTGCCCCGGGCATCTATCGCCCCGATCCGGTCCCCGTCCCCGTCGGTTGCCAGGCCCAGGTCGGCCTGGTCGGCCTGGACGGCGGCGGAGAGGGCGCTCAGGTAGCGGGCGATGGGCTCGGGGTGGATGCCGCCGAAGCCGGGGTTCATCTCTCCGCGGATCTCCCGCACCCGGCAGCGGGTACGGGCCAGCATATCGGCGATGCACTTGCGGGCGGATCCGTACATCGCGTCGGTGATGACCCGCAGCTCCCCCGCCGAGATGACATCCAGGTCCACCAGGTGGGTGAGGTGCTCGTAGTAGGACCAGGCGGGGTCGAAGCGGCGGATCAGCCCCTCATCCAGCGCCCGTTGATAGTCCATCACGTTGGGGCCCCGGGCGATCTCCTGATTGCGGGCCAGGTGCGCCTCGACCCGGCGGGCCTGTTCAGGCAGGGCCGATCCACCGAAGGCGGCCTTAAGTTTGAGGCCGTTGTAGCGCGGGGGGTTGTGGCTGGCGGTGATCATCACCCCGGCGGTCGCTTGCTTTTGGACCACGGTGTAGGAGACGGCGGGGGTGGGAGCGTCGGCGCGGGTCAGGTGGGCGACGATCCCGTTACCGGCCATCACCCGGGCCACCTCAGCGGCGTATCGGTCGGAGAGGAAGCGCGTGTCGAAGCCGACCACCACCTGGGGAGAATCGACCTCGCTCTCCTCGCGCACGAAGTCGGCGATGGCCTGGACCACCAGTCGCAGGTTGGCAAAGGTAAACGTGTCTGAGATGACGGCCCGCCAGCCGTCGGTGCCGAATTGGATGGTCATACTCTCCTCTCTCTCTCGTTATGGTTGAGCCACCCCCCCACAAAGGCCTCGATCTCCTCCGGCGGGGTGCGGTCCACGTCGAACCAGTGGATGCGGGGATCGCTGAGACGGAACCAGTTGTACTGGTGGCGGATGAACCGACGGGTGGCCCGTTTGATCTCCGCCACCACCTCCTCCAGAGTAGCCCGCCCCTCAAAATAGGGCCGGAACTGGATGTAGCCCAGGCCGGACATCGCC
Source organism: Anaerolineales bacterium (assembly GCA_015662065.1). Taxonomy (GTDB): domain Bacteria; phylum Chloroflexota; class Anaerolineae; order B4-G1; family DUEL01; genus SZUA-1492. The sequence continues at coordinate 1,773 of DQUX01000210.1, forward strand.
GGCAGGTCCCAGCCGTACCCCGCCTCCAGCAACCCGCGCACCTCCTCCAGGAGTCCCGCCCCCATCATCCCCTCCACCCGGGCGTCGACGCGGGCGTAGAGGGCGGCCCGGTCCATTGTGAGGCCGATCTGGAGAGTCCGGTAGGCCGGGGGGGTGCGGACCCGTTGGGCGGAGAAGGGCCGGCCGGTGAGGAGGCAGACCTCCAGGGCGCGGATCACCCGACGGATGTTGCGGGGGTCGATCCGGGCCGCCGCCTCGGCATCGAGGGCGGCGAGGCGGGCGTGGAGCGCTCCCGCCCCTTCCCGCCGGGCCTGCTCTTCCAATTCGGCCCGCAGTGCGGGATTCGGGGGGACGGCCGGGGGGGTCCATCCCTCCACCACGGCCCGCACGTACTGGCCGGTGCCCCCCACCAGCATCGGCGGCCGGCCCCGGGCGTGCACCTCGGTGATGGCCTGCTCTGCCAGCCGCTTGAACTCGGCCAGCCCCACCGTCTCGTCGGGGTCGGCGATGTCGATGAGATGGTGGGGGACCCGGGCCTGCTCCTCGGGGGGGGGCTTGGCCGTGCCGATGTCCATCCCCCGGTAGAAGAGGCGGGAGTCGGCGGAGATCACCTCTCCCCCCAGCCGCCCGGCCAGGTGCAGGGAGAGGGCGGTCTTCCCCACCGCCGTGGGACCGACGATGACCAGCAAGGGGCGCGAGGACGCGGAGACGCGGGGATGCGGAGACGCGGTCATCATCCCCTACCTCATCCCGTGGAGGATAACCCGGCTGCTCCCGTAGAGGATCACGGCGATCAGGGAGAGCACTATGAAAAACCGGAAACCCCGTTTTCGCTCCTCCTCCAGGTAACGGTGAAACGCTCGATCCCGCAGGACGTGGCTGTGGGGCATCCATCGGCTGAATTCCCGATAGCGGGGGCTGAGAAGGGTCTGGGCGATCATCCCCACCGCGCCCACGGCAAAGGTCCCTATCGCGATGTACTGCAGGGAGAGGGCATACCCCATCCAGGTCCACCGACCGATGAGGGCGCAGAGGGCGACGGCCAGCAGGTGCCCCCCCAGCACCGCCAGGCCGACCCATCCAACCGTGTCCTTTCGAAGACGACGTTCTCTCATCTACAACGGCCCCTCCACGACGTTCTCCAGCATCTCCACCCGCATCAGCCGCCCCCCCGGGTCCATCTCCACCGCCACCAGGTCCAGCCGCCAGTCCACCTCTCCCAGCTCGTGCTCGGCCAGGTAGTGCTCGGCCACGGCGACCATCCGGGCCTGCTTGGCCGGGGTCAGTGACTCCTCGGGGGTGCCGAACCGCTCCCCCCGACGGGTGCGCACCTCGACGAAGTGCCACACGCCGTCCTTTCGGACCACGATGTCCACCTCGCCGGCCTCGCACCGCCAGTTCCGGGCCACGATCTCGTAGCCCTGGCGGGTCAGCTCCCGGGCGGCCAGATTCTCCCCCCGGCGGCCCAACCCCACGCGGCTTTGGATCATCCCCTCCTCTCCTCTAGCAGCCGCTCATAGAGGGCGATCATCTGGGCAGTGGTTCGCCGCAGGTCGTACCGCTCGCTGGCGGTCCGTGCTCCCTCGGAGAGGCGGGCGCGGAGCGGCTCGTCGGTCGCCAGCCTTGCCCAGGCGCGGGCGAAGGAGGCCACCTCCGGCTCGGCCAGGAGGCCGTTGACGCCGGATCGGACGACCGGGCGGATCCAGGGCACGTCCAGCCCCACGACGGGCAGCCCTCCCGCCATTGCCTCGATGACCGCGACGGGGAGCATCTCGATGCGGGAGGCAGTGACGAAGAGGTCGGCGAGGGCGATGTAGGCCGGAACCTCCTCGGCGGGGACCTCGCCGACGAATCGAACCCGGTCCATCAGCCCCATCCCGCGGACGTCGGCCTCCAGCCTCTCTCTTTCCACCCCGTCTCCCACGAGCAGGAGGTGGGTCCGGGCCGGCTCCGGCCGGGCGAGGGCTTCGAGCAGAAAGGAGACGTCCTTTTCCCGCTCCAGCCGCCCGAGGAAGAGGGCGAGGGGGACATCGGCGGGCAGGCCCAGCTCCTCCCGTCGCAGCCGCTTGGGGGGGTGTCGGCAGCCATCCAGGTCCACCCCGTAGGGAACCACCTCGATGGGCCGCCTCACCCCCAGGCTCCTCATCACCCGCGCCGCCTCCGGCGAGGGGGCCATCACCACGTCGTAGCGGTCGCTGATCCGACGGAGCGTGGGGCGGAGGATCTCCCGGTAGAGGGGGAGTGGGAGGAAAGGGAGGCGGGTCACGCCCAGAAGGTCGTACCGGCTGTGGCAGGTCAGGACGACGGGGAGGCCGTACCGCCGGCCGTATCGCAACGCCAGCGCGCCGCTGAGCAGCGGCTGGTTGGCGTGGAGCACATCCATCGTCTGGAGCAGCGCCCGCGCCTGGTGGGAGTAGCCGGGGGCCACGTGGTAGCCCGGCCTGACGAAGGGGATGCCCGGGGAGCGGATCACCCCCGGTTCGTCCTCCGGGACCTCCTCCCCCCAGGTGAAGATGAAGACCTCGTGGCCCAGTCTCTCCAATGTGCGCTTGTGGAGAGAGATGAAGCGGATCACGCCGTTGGTGCCCGGTTTGTAGCCGTCGGTCAGGAGGCCGATGCGCATTCCGGTTCCACTCCGATGTCAGTCGTCCTGGAGCTCGCGGGTGGCCCCGGCCCTCCGACGGTGTTCCTCCACCAACCGCTCGTAGTGAGTCAGCAGTCGGGCGGAGGTGTGGCGGATGTCGAACCGGTCCCGACTGCGGCGCGCTCCCTCGGCCAACCGGGCCCGCAGGTCACCGTCCGTCGCCAGGCGGGCCATCCGTATAGCGAAGCCGTCCACATCCTCGGGGCTCAGCAGGCCGTTCTCCCCATCCCGGATGCTCTCCTCGATGCCGGGGGAGGGGATACCCAGGGCGGGGAGGCCCGCGGCGAGGGCTTCCAGCACCGCCAAGGGGTGAGATTCGGCGGTCGAGGCGATGACGAAGAAGTCGGCTGCCGTCAGCCAGTTCGGGATCTCTTCGTAGGGCACCGCGCCCGCCAGATGGACGCGGTCGCCCAGGCCGGCCCATCGGGCGATCTCCTCCAGGTCGTCCCGCTTCGGCCCGTCGCCGACGATGAGCAGGTGGAGGGCGGGGGCCTTTCCGGCGGCCCGGTTGAAGGCGCGGAGGAGGAATTCCAGGTTCTTATCCGGTCCGAGCCGCCCCACCGTGATGGCCACGCCGGCCTCCTCTGGAAGCCCGAGGTCGGCCTTGGTGATGGGGGCGGTGGGGTGAGCGATGCGCTCCACCTCCACCCCGTTGGGAATGACCTCGATGGGGGCCTCTACACCCACGTCCCGCAGCCAGCGGGCGACCCCCTCGGAGGGGACCACCACCAGGGCGCATTGGGCGGTGAAGCGGGGGAGGTAGGCTTTCAGGAACCCGTCGGGCAGTTCTTCGGGGAGGAAGGGGAAGTAGTACCGAGCCTGGAGGTGGTAGCGGGTGTGGTTGGTGAAGACCAGGGGGATGTTCTTTTTTTGGGCGATGCTCACCGCCTGTCGACCGGCCAGGAAGGGGTGGTGGACGTGGAGGATGTCCATCGTCCCCGCCAGTCGCCGCGCCCGGCGGGAGTAGCGGAAGTTCAGGTAGTAACCGGTATCGGAGAGGGGCACGGCCGGCGAGCGGATGACGTTCGGCTCGGCATCGGGGTAGTCCTCATTGCCGACGGTGAAGACGTATACCTGGTGACCCCAGGATTCGAGGGCCCTCTTGTGGAGGGAGACGAAGTGGGTCACTCCGTTGATGACAGGGGTGTAGCAATCGGTCAGTTGCCCAATGCGCAAGGTTCATCCCCCCTGACGCTCAGCGATCGAAGTAGATGGACTTCCCGGTGGCGGAGAGGGGGATGCCCATCACCACATCGGCGTCGATCAGCCCCAACTCCCGCGCCACGGCCCCCGCCCGGTACATGATGCGGTTGTCTACATTGAGCATCGCCGCCGTTTTGACCGCCGAGCCGATGGAGATGCCCATATCCAGGAGGCGCATCGCGCAGTTGGGGCCGCGGAACTCCGTCTCCACAGTGTTGGGCTGGACGCAGGTCTCGCTACCACAGGCCGCGCAGTTCAGCCCCAGAGCGTCGGCATCCTTCAGGCCGATGAGGACCACCGCCTCGGAATCCAGCACATTCTGCCCGTCCCGGTCGAAATTGGCGCGGCCGGTTCGCTCTCCGTAGGCGATCATCGCCTCCCCCAGCCGCTGCAGGTCCTCCCCCTCGACGATCTCCACCACCACGAAGTCCCGCCCCGCCGCCTTCGGCGCGGTTCGGGCAGAGATCGCCATCAGCTCGGCCACGGTTCTCACACCCATTCCTCATTCCTCCTCGATGACGTAGTCGTAGGTGATCTTCGCGGCGGCCTCCAGGGTGGCGCCCACGGAGCAGTACTTGTTCTTGGAGAGCTCGATGGCGTCCTGCACCGCCTTATCGCTCAGCCCCCGCCCCCGCAGCCGGTAGCTCAGATGGATCTTCCGGTAGGTCCAGGGCGGGTCGGGCTCCTGCTCGCCAGCGATCTCGATCTCCAGCCCTGTGAGCCGCTGCCGCTTCTTGGTGAGGATGTTGACCACGTCGTAGGCGGTGCACCCGCCCAGGGCCACCAGCAGCAACTGGCTCGGGCTCATCCCGATACCGTCCTTCTTGCCCTGACCGGACATCACCACCGAGTGTTTGGTGGCGTCGATCCCGACGAACTGTAGCTTCTCCAGCCACTTAACGCGCACGGTTGCCATCGAATGACCTCCCCTCACGGAACGCGCAACACTTATCACGTATTGCGTGTTGCGTGTTGTGTGTTGCGCATCAGTTCCCTCAACTGCCTCGCCGTCCCCACCGCCTGCCCCTGCCAGTGGTTGTTCATATACACCAGCGTCATAGGAGCCTCGGCGTCCAGTTGGCGGAGCTTGGGGACCCACTCCATCAGCTCCTCGTCGCTGTAGCTGTAGTCGTACCGCTCCCAGGCCTCCTCGTGTTGCCACCACTTGGCGGCATTGCGGCCGTGGAAGCGGACGTAGGCCACCGGTCCCGTCGTCACGGCGATGGGGGGGATCAACCCCCGCAGCCGGGGCTGATCGACGCAGCAGAAGCCGAAGTCCAGCGCCCGCAGCTCGTCGAAGGTGCGCTCGGTGATCCAATCCCGCCCTCGGAACTCCACCACCACCGGCAGGTCACCGAACCCCTCCCGCAGCCGGTGCAGGTAGGCCCGGTTCTCCTCGTTGGCGTGGAAGGAGTAGGGGAACTGGGCAAGCACACAGGCGAACTTCCCTGCCTCCTGAAGCGGAGTCAGTGCGGCGACGAACTGCTCTATCTGCGGTTCCGGATCCTCTCGCTCGTGGGTGATGCCCCGGAAGGCTTTGACGGAGAAGAGGAACCCCTCCGGCACTTTATCCGCCATCCGTGCCAGGGTTCGGGGGTCGGGGATGCGGTAGTAGGAGAAGTTCAGCTCGCAGGTGGGGAACTCCCGGCTGTAGAAACGGAGCCAGTCCGGTTTGGGCAGGTCCGGCGGGTAGACCGGGCCCACCCAGTCTTTGTAGCTGAAGCCGCTGGTGCCAATCAGAATCGTCATATAGTCCCCGTTCTCTGTGCTGGTTACTCGTTGCTCGTTACTGGTTACTTGTTGCTGGTTGCCCCCTCCGCTGGTGAGGGCGTCCTCCAACGTCTCGTCGGGGAAGGCGGTGCGAACCCGTGTCGTGCAGATGTCGCGCACCTTCCCGCTCATCAGCCGCTCCTATCCTACCTCCGGGTCTGTCTGCGTTCTCTATTTTACCACAGAGGTGCAGAGGGCACAGAGGTCTCCCGGGTTCCCCCGTCCCCTCCGTGCCTCCGTGGTCTCTTCCTCCGCCGTGGAGACACAGAGGGCGCAGAGTTTGGGGAACTTCTCCGTGTCCTCTGTGTCCCCGTGGTTCTTTGCTTTACACCGGTCGGAAGTAGGCGATGTCCAGGACACCTCCCTTCCGCTCCGCCTTTTCCTTGAAGACGGCCTCCACACACATCCCAATGCAGACCTCGCCGGGCTCCACCTCGCCCAGGTAATGGACCAGCCCACCGTCAGTACCGTCCAGCCGGACGAAGGCCAGGACCCGAGGCTCCGGCAGCGGGCTTCCGTCCAGATCGACGTGGACGATGGTGAAGGTATGTACCCGCCCGGTGTGCGGTACCTCCACCCACTCCTCCAGGTGGGCAAAACACCGCTCGCAGTAGAGGCGGGGCGGAACGTAGGTGATGTCGCATTCCGGGCAGAGGATGCCCAGGAACCGGCTCTTCTCCATAATCTCGCGGAAGAACTGCTCTCCGGCGATGCCGACGGTGTACCGGCTGGTGATGGGGATTTCCCCCTCCCACGCCAAAGCATCTCGCATATGTTGGACTCGGTAAAACAGTGCCATTTCGCGCTCCCTCCGTCAACCCTTTGGCATTGCCCATTGGTCATTGGTCGTTGATCATTGCTTATTGACCAAGGGCTTGAAATAGAGGATGTCGGTAATTGCCCCCTCCCGCTCCTCGGCCGGCTTCCACACCGCCCGCACCCGCATCCCGATCTTCACCGCCTTCGGGTCCACCTCCCCCAGGAGGTGCATGATGCCCATCCCTGGCGAGGCGCCGTCGATGCCGATGACGGCGGGGATCTGGGGCTCCTCGATGCGCACCATATCCCAGGTGACGTAGCAGAGGGAGTAGGTGACGACAGTGCCGGTGTCCTGCAGGGGGATAAATCCATCGGCGGGCAGGAAGCAGTGCTCGCAGAACATCCGAGGAGGGATCATCACCCGCCCACAGCCGGGGCAACTGGTGCCGATGAGACGGCCGGCCTTCAGTTCCTGCAGGAATCGCCCGATGGCGACGCCGGCGTCCCAGGCGTAGCGGGCGTTCGGATCCCAGGTTTCGAAGAGTACGCGGCCCTCCTCAAAATCCTTGCCGCGCAGGTAGACGGTGTCATAGATATGCTCTTTCATCTGTGCCCTCCTAGATCCCCATCACGACCACAGTGCCGACCTGCATCAGGTCGCCCCAGGCCTGGGCCAGCCCCCGTTTGGGGTTGCCGGGCACCTGGCGCGCGCCGGCCTCGCCGCGCAACTGCCAGAAGATCTCCGCCACCTTCATCAAGCCGGCGGCGGCGATGGGATTGCCCACGCCCAAGAGGCCCCCGCTGGGGCAGACCGGCAGGTCGCCGTCTCGCTGGGTGACCCCTGCTGCCGCCGCCTCGGGCGCTTTACCCTTGTCGAAGAGCATCAGCCCCTCCAGGTGGTGCAGTTCCTTGTAGTCGAAGGGATCGTACGGCTCGGCGATGTGGATCTGCTTGCGTGGCTCGGTGATGCCGGCCATCTTGTAGGCCATCCGGGCTGCCTCCTCCACGTACACCGGGTAGGAGAGATCACGGTTGGTCCAGTAGGCGGTGTC
>DQUX01000186.1 GCA_015662065.1 Anaerolineales bacterium
CCATTCTCTCCGACCGGCAGGCCCGCTGCCCCGCCTTCGGCTGCCCCAACAACCTGGAACTCTCCCGCCCGGCGGCGGCCAAGACCGGCACCACCAATGACTATCGGGATGCCTGGACCATCGGCTACACCCCCGACCTGGTGGTGGGGGTCTGGGTCGGCAATTCCGATAACAGCCCGATGGTGGACCTGCCGGGGTCGCGGGGGGCGGCCCCCATCTGGCACGACTTTATGGAAGCCGCGCTGGCGGGCCGTCCGGTGCGGAACTTCGTCCGCCCCGAGGGGATCGCGGAGATGGAGATCTGCGCCGATTCCGGCACCCAGCCCAGCCCCTACTGCCCCCGCCGCAAGATGGAGATCTTCGCCGAGGACCAGCCCCCGCTGGGGCCTGAGCACGACTGGTATCAGCTCTGCCAGGGGGGACAGGTGATGGTGGTCATCGCCGACCCGCAGGGGCGGGAATGGGCCCAGGCCCAAGGGCTCCCCGTGGTCCCGCCGGAACTGTGCGCCGGCACCGCCACCGAGACCCAGGTGCGGATCACCTTCCCCGCCCCCGGCTCCACCGTCAGCGGGGTGGTGCCGGTGATCGGCACGGTGTCGATGCCCAACTTCGACCGGTACGTCGTGCAGTACGGGGTGGGGGCGAATCCCCAGGGATGGGGCTGGATCAGCGGGCCGCACCTGGCCCCGGTGCAGGAGGGGCAACTGACGGAGTGGGACACCACCCACCTATCCCCCGGCCTCTACACCCTGCGAGTGACGGCGTGGGACCGGGAGGGGCACCAGGTCGAGGGGCGGGTGCAGTGCAGCGTGGGCGGGCCGACGGAGACACCCTCTCCCACCCCCACTCCGGAGCCGACCGACACGCCCGCCCCGACGACGGCCCCCACCGGGACGCCGACCTCAGAGCCTACCTGGACCCCGACGCCGGAGCCGACCGACACGCCCGCCCCAACGGCGGCTCCCACCGGGACGCCGACCCCCACGCCAGAGCCGACCCAGACGTCCACCCCAGAACCGACCGAACCGCCATCTCCCACGGTGACGCCGTAGAGTGTGTCACACCGGCACGGTGGTCTCGCGGATTCTGCAGATCGAAGGTCAGCGTATACCAGGCCACGCAGCAGGATGTCCTCCTCTCTCAACCACACGCTCCCGCGCTGTATGATCCAACGCGGTCAAGCTATGAACCAAGAAAGCCCGGCGCGAAGGAAAGCACCAGGCTTTCAACGTAACAACCCTCAGGAGGCCCAAAGTGTGGGGAAAGCTTTTCCCCTGCGCCCAGGGCGGGCTTCAGATACCCAGATAGGCTTTGCGCACGTGCTCGTTTCTGGCCACCTCGGATGAGGGCCCTTCCAGCTCAATGCGGCCATCGGACAAAACGTAGGTGTAGTCACTGATGGCCAGCGCCAGATGGATGTTCTGCTCTACCAGCAGCATCGTCAGACCCTCAGCCTTTAGGCGTCGTAGCACCTCGAAAAGTTCCAGTACTAGGAACGGCGCCAGGCCCAGCGAGAGTTCGTCTAGCATCAGGATTTCTGGCTGCGCCATCAGCCCGCGCGCCACTGCCAGCATCTGCTGCTCCCCACCCGAAAGGGTGCCGGCCTTCTGACCGGCACGCTCCTTCAAGCGCGGGAACATCTCATAGACCCGCTCCAGGTTACGCTGAAAGTGCGGTTGAGCACGCCGGGTGAAAGCACCCATCTCCAGGTTCTCGTAGACGCTCATCTCCGTGAACAGTTGGCGACCTTCGGGGACCAAGACCATCCCTTGGGCAGCCTTGGCGTGGGACGAGACGCGCGTCACATCGCGGCCATCAAA
>DQUX01000146.1 GCA_015662065.1 Anaerolineales bacterium
AGGCCGGGGGCGACTTCGACGGTGGCGGTGATGGGGTTGCCCTGGGCATCGAAGCCATACAGATCCTCCGGGGTGCCGCCCCAGAATTGAGGTTGATCGTTCTCGGCCACCAGCTCGAAGTAGCGCACCTGGGGCAGGGTCTGGCCGGGATTCTCCGGGTCGGGGTGCGTCCCGTCGTAGCGGTCAGCCAGGGCCACCACGAAGCGATACCAGTCGTCCCAGCGGTCCTCCCGGGGCGGATAGGAGCCGGAACCCTCGATCTCGGTCTGGGCGGTAAACTCGCAATCGCCGGTGCCGACGTGAGGGAGGAACGGTTCGAGGCCGGAGTCGGCGAAGAGGCGGACCACGGTGTCAACCATCGTCCAATCCCACGTGTCGGGGTTGGCTGGGTCGCCTTCCGACTGGATGTCGCACCAGTCCACCCCACCCCAGACGCCGAAGCTGAGATGTTGCTCTCGGAACAGGGGCAGCAGGTCTTCTTGCCACATGTTGGGATCCCAGAGGTTGTCTTCCGTGAACGGCCAGAACACCTCGCCGCCGTAGCGCAGGCCGGGGCCGCTGTGGGTGATGGGGGGAGGGTTGCTCTCTGCCTGGCTCGCGGTGTGGGCCAGGAGGAGGGCGGCGAAAATGACGAGAGTTAGTACGAGTACTTTTTTGCTCATGGTTATCTCCTTCGTTAGCGAGAGGGTAGGGCCAAGGGGCGCAGTGACCCTACCCTTCTTGCAAGAGCACCGGCTCCGGGCTGAGTTCCACGACAAGGCCATCCGGCCCTCCCTCCAGCCGCACCGTTTCGTAAGCGTCGCTGGTGGTGGGGATGGTGTACATGGTCACCGGGCCGGGGATGTCCAGGTGCGCCTGCCGCGTCGGCAGTGGGTCGTTCATGCCCCGCACCTCGTCTTCCCAGAGCCAGGCTACCCACACCGCCGGGCGTCCGTCGTCGAAGGTGAAACGGTAGAGCTCCACTCCCGGCGGGGCGGACATCTTCTCCGCCTGGGCGAAACCGTCCAGCTTCTCCACCAGTAACTTGTAGGCGTAGAAGGCCGGCCAGGGATCGCCGTCGGAGTCGGTGAGCCCGATGAAGGGGTTCCTGACGGCCAGGGCAGCCAGTGATTTGTCCCAGTCGTTGGGCATGCCCATGAAGACCTTCTCGAAGCCGGCGGCGAAGCGGGTGACGAAGACCTTCACCAGTACGCGCGACTGTTCGGCCCGGTACCAGGCCACGGCTTGAGCGTGGAGGGGGTCGGATGACTTCTTCATGGCCTGCAGGATCTCCTCCCCGTCTGGAATCGTCAACTCAGGGTGGAACTGGACATATTGGTTGTAGGTCAGCCGCGGTTCGGAGCGGGCCTCCATGTCCCAGATGGTGACGCTATCCGGATCAAAGCCGCTTGCCTCCAGCGTCTGCCGCACCCAGGCCATGTAACCCTGGGAGGAGGTTTCGTAGGGGCCGTTGCCGCCGGCATCCAGGATGTCGTACTGGTCGGCCAGGGCGACCGTCAGCTCGGTGATGGTGCGGGCGCGTTCCCAGCCCTCGCGCCAGACGTCGGAGGGGAGGTTCTCCAGGAATTCGGCGAAAGTCTCCTCGAAGTGCTCCGCGTTGGGGTCGTCGTG
>DQUX01000148.1 GCA_015662065.1 Anaerolineales bacterium
AGGGCTTGGTGACGTAGTCGTCCACCTTGGCGATGTGCAGGCCCAGCACCTTGTCGATGCTCTGCGCCTTGGCCGTCACGACGATCACGGGAATCTCCCGCAGCTCCTCGTCGGCCTTCATCTGCTGGTAGACCTCCCAGCCGTCCATATCCGGCATCATTAGGTCCAGCAACACCAGATCGGGCCTGACCTGCCGGACCGTCTCCAATCCCTCCCTCCCCCCCACCGCGCCAATCAGCTCGAAACCCTTCCGCCCCAGAATGAGTCGGACCAGGTCGATCATCTCCGGCTCATCTTCGATGCAGACGACCTTTTTGCGCATTTCGGACATTGAGACCTCCTCCCCGTGCTTGCCTTTCATAAACAGTTTACCACAATTGATGGGCAAGTCAAACACGCGCTATCGGTCGCGAAGGGTGACCGGCAGGAAAATCCGCCACACCTCCGGGACAATGTGCACCCCCAACACCACCCGCTGCGGCGAATCCAGCACGTCGCTGGCGGTGGCGGTGACGGTGATCGCGCCGAAATAGGTGCCGGTCACCAGGCCGGCGGTGTCCACCGCCGCCCATAGACGCCCTCCCTCCACCCCCGCGGTCACCGGCAGCACAGGGATGATCGCCTCCGCCGGATCGGCCACCGCTGTCCAGGAGAGGGTGCGGTACCCCGCGTTGTGGATGATGGCCGTAGTCGTGAAGACGTCCGGCTCGTCTACATCCACCAACAGCAGGAGCGTCGCCGGAACCACCTTCAGGCGGGGGGCAAACGGGCCGGGCCGCTTTTCCATCCCCGCCAGTGCCTCGTAGGCGGGGGTCGATGCGCCGAGGTCGGTGCCGTCATCCCGCCGGACCGAGAAGTACCGACTGGGCTCGCACAGCCAGTTGTAATTGTGCCAATCCAGATTCCAGACGAACATCCCGTGCATCCACGGCCAGTTCTCGTCTGCGTACTGAAAGGCCCGCACCAGGTAATCGGCCTGGAACTGGGCACTGACATCCATCCAGCCGAAGGAATCCTCAAATCCCGGGATGCGATGGCACCACTCTGGACTGGGACCGTCCTCCGCCGGGTCCCGCAGCCAGTTGAACTCGGTGGCCCAGAGGGGGACATCCCCCAACCCGTGCTCCACAAGGATCTGGTGCATCACCTCGGCCCCCCGGAAGGCGAAGCCGTTCTCCACGGTGGAGGGATCTCGCTCCGGCTCATAGGCAAAGCCGTAGGGGTGGTAGCCGAAAGCATCCATACAGGCACCGGCCCCCCGCTTCAGCATCGCCTCGGCATAGGTCCGCTCGTCCATCGCCCCGCAGTCGTTGCCGGGCCACCCATTGCAGGTGCCCCGGATACGGCCCACGGGGGCCAGCCCCGCGCTCACCACCGCCGCCTCCGGATCGGCCGCCTTGATTCGGTCGTAGGCGACGCACAACATCTGGGTGTACCGGGCCGGGTCCGGCGGTTGGCTCTCCCAGAACCCGGTGACGTTGGGCTCGTTGCAGATCTCGTACGCCTCCACCAACCCCAGACCGGCCTGAGCCAGCGCCTCCACGTGATCCCCCCACCCCTCCAGATCGGCGATGTATCCCTCACAGGGAATGAGGTAGAGCACCCGGTAGGGCAACCGCTCGGTGGGCAGGGGGCTGTATTCCTCCCACAGCTTGATCCACTCAAAGCCCAGAGGGACGACCAGCGCGTCCAGGCGGGCTGGGTTGCGGACGTTGATGCCGTACCCCAGGTGGGGCTCCAGCGTGGCACGGACCGGCGGCGGCTGCCCCCGGTCCATAACGACCAGGAACAGCATCAGGCCGACCAACAGCCGTTGCCCCCCCTGTCTCCTCATTGGCTACAGCATAGCAGACTTCCGGCAACCTGGCAACCTGTGTAACCAAACCGCAACCAAGTCGTAACAAACCCGGAAGAGGAGGGAGATCCCCCTGTCGGAGAGTGCTCACCCTTGCGCCTTGGCAGAATCCCGCTGAGACGGATTCGGTACTCTCGTACTATTGGGTGGTCTCCCCATTAGGAG
>DQUX01000114.1 GCA_015662065.1 Anaerolineales bacterium
ATAGCCCTGTAACTGTATCTTCTGGAAACCGTGATGTCCCTGGTCACCGCTACCGATCTCGCTAAATCCTACGGTGCGCAGGACGTCTTCGAGGGGCTCTCGTTGGAAATCCCCCACGCGGCCCGCATCGCTCTGGTGGGGCCCAACGGCTCCGGCAAGACGACCCTCCTGCATCTCATCGCCGGGCTGGAGTCCCCCACCGCCGGGCGCGTCCAGCGGGCACGGGGGCTCCGCGTCGGCTACCTCCCCCAGCAGGCCCAACTGACGGGGGAGGGGACCCTCTGGGAGGCGATGGAGGCGGTCTTTGCCCACCTCCAGACCCAGGCGGAGAGATTGCATCGGCTGGAGGCGGCTATGGCGGACCCCGACCGCCGGCAGGCGGCGATGGACCGTTACGGGCCACTGCTGGAGGCCTTCGAGACGGCGGGCGGCTATACCTACCCGGCCCGCATCGAACAGGTGCTTTCCGGCCTGGGGTTTGCCCCAGACGATTTCCACCGCCCCCTGGCCCACCTGAGCGGCGGGCAGCGGACCCGGGCAAAGCTCGCCCGCCTCCTACTGGAGGATCCGGACCTCCTGCTGCTGGACGAGCCGACCAACCACCTGGACCTGGAAGGCATCGAGTGGCTAGAGGGGTACCTCAAGGGCTGGCAGGGGGCGATGGTGGTGGTGGCCCACGACCGGACCTTCCTCGATCAGGTGACCGACCGGGTTTGGGAGCTGGCCTTTGGCCGGCTGACGGTCTACCGGGGCAACTACAGCCGCTACGTGGTCCAGCGGGAGGAGCGGCTGGCCCGTCAGCAGGAGATGTATGAGCGACAGCAGGAGGAGATCGCCCGCACCGAGGCGTACATCCGTCGATACAAGGCCGGACAACGGTCCCGGCAGGCGCGAGGGCGGGAGAAGCGGCTGGCACGGCTGAAGCGGATCGAGCGGCCGCAGGAGGCGCGCCGGATACGGCTGGACCTGGGGCGGCCGCTCCGCAGCGGTGACCTGGTCCTGGGCCTCTACAACCTGGTCGTGGGATACGACCCGGCGGCCCCCCTCTTCACCGTCGAGGAGGTGGAACTGCGCCGAGGACAGCGGGCGGCCCTCCTGGGGCCCAACGGCTCCGGCAAGACCACCCTCCTGCGCATCATCCTGGGGGAGGTGAGACCCCTGGCCGGCCACGTCCGCCTGGGCGCGGGGGTCCGCCCCAGCTATTTCGCCCAGGCCCACGCCGGGCTGGACCGAGGCAAGACGGTCCTGGAGACGATCCTGGATGCAGGGTTGCCCAGCGTGAGCCGGGCGCGGAACCTGCTGGCCCGTTACGGCTTCCTGGACGACGAGGTCTTCAAACGGGTGGGCGATCTCTCCGGCGGCGAGCAGGCCCGGGTGGCGCTGGCGGTGCTAGCCCTGGAGGGGGCCAATTTCCTCCTGCTGGATGAGCCCACCAACCACCTGGACATCCCCTCCCAGGAGGTTTTGCAGGAGGTCCTTCTCTCATTTCCGGGGACGGTGCTCCTGGTGGCCCACGACCGGTACCTGATCCGCGCCCTGGCGACCCGAGTCTGGGCCATTGTCGAGGGGCGGCTCCGGGTGTTCGACGAGGGGTACGAACCGTACCGGGCCTGGGACCGGGAGCGGCGGGCCAAACCGGCCGCCGGTGGGGAGGAGAGGGCCCGACGGGAGCGGGGGGCCGGGCGAGC
>DQUX01000167.1 GCA_015662065.1 Anaerolineales bacterium
CCAGTCGCTTGACCAGATCAAAGTCGCCCGCCTGCCGGCCGGCGGCGACGATCACCGGGGCCTGGGCCAGCGGGGCTGGAGGCGGCTCGAACCCCTCCGCCCTCCCCAACACCCGCACCGCCGGCTCCACCGGCTCCACCTCCAGCATCGTGGGCTCCCCCTTGCGGTAGGGGTCGAGGAAGGGCGTGGGAAACGCCCCCGGCTCGATGGTGAGGAACTGGGGCCTCGCCTCCGGGCAGGCCCCGATCTCGAAATACTCCCCCCCGTAGATGGGGAAAGCCCCCTGAACCGTGCGAGTGGCCTCGTCCAGGCTCACCGCCGTGACGTGCTCGATCAGCCCGCCACCCATCCGCTGGGCCAACCGGGGCGCCAACGCCTGCCCCACGTCGGTCGCCCCAAGGAGGATCACCTCCGGCTGCTCGGCGTCGAAGAGGTCGGCCAGCACCTTCAGGTAGGGTTCCAGCCCGAAGCGGGCCAGGCCAGGATGGTCGGCCACGCGCACCCCATCTGCCCCGGCCTGGTAGAGGGTCTGCGCCAGGTCGGCCACCCCCTCACCCAGCAGCACCCCGTAGACATAGGCGCCCAGGGAGTCGGCCAGCGTCCGGGCCGCGCCCAACGCCTCCAGCGTCACCGGCGCCACCGCACCGTCGACAACGTCTGCCACGACCCATATACCGCCTCCACCCTCCGCCTCGGAGACCTCCTCCTGCTGGGCCATCAAGAGGTCGAGATACGATGCATCCATAGTCGCCCTCCTCATCTCCGCAGGCGCTGCCGCAGCGCGTCGGCCGCTGCCTGGGCCATCTCCTCCACCGTGCCTGCGAGGCGGGTGCCCCGCTCCCGCTCCGGCGGGAAGTCCTGCCCCCGCCGCTCCAGAAGCGGCACAAGGGCCTCCGTATCCATCAGATCGGCCACGTTCCACTGCTCCAGGGCTGCTGCGATCTCCCCTACCCCTCTGTAGATGTCGACAAGGCGGACGCCGTCGGGGTAGCGGAGCTTGAGTGCGCCGGGCAGCACCGTGACCACCGCCGGCATATCGGCCTCGACGGCCACGTAGTCCTCCCCTGTCTGAAGGACCGCCTGCACCTTCCCATCCACAGCCTCGACAGTCCATGCGCCGACGATCTGGGGCCAGCCCATCGCCTCCGCCAATCGAGGCCCCAGCTGCCCCTGCCCGGTATCCAGTGTGGTCGCTCCGGTGAGAACGAGGTCGGCTCCTCCCAGCCGATCCACCGCCGCCGCCACCACCTTTGTCCACGCCGCGTCGTCGTAGGGGGGGCTGTCGGCCCGTCCCACGATATAGATCGCCCGATCGACGCCGGCAGCCAGCGCCTGCCGCAGCACGTCATCGTCGGGCAGGGGGCCGCGGGGGAGTGCCGTCACATCAGCGCCCATACCATCCTTGATGCGCAGCGCTGTCTCCAGCGCACAGCGGTCAGCGGGTTGGAGGAGGTACTCCTCCCGGTTGACGAAGATACGGCCCCGCCTCCGGTTGATCACGATCCCGCGCGGGTCGAGAACCCGTCCTAGAATCACTATGACCTTCATAGCCTACTCCACTCGCACTTTCGTTGCTGGTTGCTGGTTGCTCGTTGCTGGTTGCGCGCGCAACCAGCAACGAGCCAACGAGCAACTACGGTCGAATCCGCACGCCATGCTCGCGGAAGATATTGCTGGCGATGACGATACGCTGGATCTCGTTAGTGCCCTCGAAGATCTCGGCGATGCGGGCGTCGCGGAAGGCGCGCTCGATGGGAAAATCCCGCGTGAGGCCCAGCCCGCCGTGGATCTGCAGCGTCATATCGATGGCGCGGGAGGCCACCTCCGAGCCGTACATCTTGCACATCGCCGCCAGTTGGGTAAAGGGCCGACCGGTGTCCACCAGCCAGGCCACCCGATAGACCAGGCTGCGCAGCGCTTCGATCTCGGTGGCCATATTGGCGATCATCCACTGGACCGACTGCTTGTGGGCCAGCTCCGCGCCGAACTGCTTGCGGGTCTTAGCCCAGCGGATGGCCCACTCCAGCGCCGCCTGAGCGCCCCCCAGGCAGGCCGCCCCCAGCGTCAACCGGCCCATATCCAGCGATTTCATGAAGGTGACGAATCCCTCACCCACCTTCCCCAGCACATTCTCGTGGGGCACCCGCAGTTCCTCAAAGACCAACTCGGCGGTGCTGGTGCCCCGGATACCCATCTTATCCTCTTCCCGCGCGACCGAGAAACCCTCCCAGTCGGTCTCGACGATGAAGGCGGTGACGCCACCGCGGGCACCCAGCGCCGGGTCGGTCACCGCCATCACGGTGACAACGTCGGCATAGCCTCCGTTGGTAATGAAGACCTTGCCCCCGTCCAGAATCCAGGAGTCCCCTTCCCGGACCGCGCGGGTGCGGATAGCAGCGGCGTCGGAGCCGGCCCCGGGCTCCGTCAGACCGAAGGCGGCGAACTTCTCCCCCCGAGACAGCGGCGTCAGGTACTTCCGCTTCTGCTCCTCGTTGCCGTCCAGGTAGATCGCCATCGCGCCGATGCCGATGTGAGCGCCGACGTTGGTCGCCGTGGAGGTGCAAACCCGGCCCAACTCTTCCATCAGGATGCAGTAGCCGGTCTCGCCAGCCCCCATGCCGCCGTACTCCTGCGGGAAGCAGACGCCCAGGAGGCCGAGCTCGCCCAGCTTGCGCATCACTTCATAGGGAACCTTATGCTCCCGGTCCAGCTCCGCCGCGATGGGGACCACTTCGTTCTCGACGAACTCCCGGATCATCCGGCGCAGGGCAACGTGTTCTGGAGAAAACGTAAAGTCCATCTCCCCCCTCCTTACGGCACGATCTCCACGTCCCGCCCGGCGAAGATCCGCTGCGCGACCCGGACGAACTGGAGTTCCGTCGGCCCACCGACGATGCCCAGCGTGCGGGCGTCCCGGTATTTGCGGGCCATCGGGTAGTCCTCCATATAGCCGTAGCCACCCATCACCTGGACCATGCGGTTGGTGACGGTGCGAGCGACGCGGGCGCTGAAGGCCTTGGCCACTGCCACGTCGGCGGAGGCGTCCCCTCCCTGGTCGATCAACCAGGCGGTGCGGTAAACCAGGTACCGCAGCGCCTCGATCTCGATGAACGACTCGGCCACGTAGTTCTGGATCGCCTGCTTCTGGGCGATGGGGACGCCGAACTGGACCCGCTCGGTGGCGAACTGGGCCGCCACCTCCACGGCGTCCGCCGCGACTCCCAACCCGGCCGCCGCCAGGGCGACCGCCATCCGGTCCATCGCCCGCTGCGCCACCACGCTCCCCCCCCCTGCCTCGCCAAGCCGGTTGGCCAGCTTCACCCGGCATCCCTCCAGGTAAACGGTGTGGAACGTCGCGCTGCGCAGCCCCAGCGTTGGCTCCCGGTAGCCCACCGTCAGCCCCGGGGTGTCCCTGGGCACCAGGAAGGCCTCGACCCCCTCCGGCCCCCGGGCAAAGACCAAGAAAAGGCCGGCGATCCCACCGTTGGTGACCCAGGTTTTGACCCCGTCCAGAACCACCTCCTCTCCCTCCAGCGTGGCACGGGTCTGCAAGGCCATCACGTCGCTCCCGGCATCCGGTTCGGTGAGCGCGAAACCGCCGAGCACCTCACCGGCGGCCATCGGCATCAGCCACTCCTCCTTATGAGCCTCGGTGCCGTGCTCCAGGATGGACATCGCCACCAGGCTGACGTGGGCAGCGATGGTCACGGCGACGGACATCGAGGCGCCGGCGAGGGTCTCGATCAGCATTGCGTAGCTGACGCCATCCAGTTCCGCACCGAAGTACGTCTCAGGAAGGGTCGCTCCCAGGAACCCCTGGTTTGCCGCCTTCTGGAGCATATCCGGCGGCAGCGTCTCCTCGTGGTCCATATCCTCAGCACGGGGGGCGATCTCCTTTACAGCGAAGTCTCGGAACATATTGAGGAACATCCGCTGCTCTTCGTTCAGAGCAAACTCCATATCTCACCTCCCATCCAAGGGGCTGGCTGCCTGCGGTCGTAGGGGCGCAGCGACGCTGCGCCCCTACGACGGTGCCGTCGTCACTTGTCCTTGAACTGCGGCTGCCGCTTCTCGAGGAAGGCGTTGATCCCCTCGCGGATGTCCTCCGTATCCGCCAAGCCGACGAACTGTTCCGCCTCGATCCTCAGCCCCTCCTCGATGGGCACGGCCAGACCCTCGGTGATCGCCCTGAGCGCAGCAGCGACGGGGAACCTGGACTTGGAGACGATCTTCCGGGCCAGACCCCGCGCCTCCTTGAGCACCGCACCGGCCGGCACCACCTTGTTGACCAGGCCCAGCCGGTAGGCCTCCTGGGCGGTGATCATATCCCCGGTGAGGATCATCTCGATGGCCTTCCCCTTGCCGACCAGGCGGGCCAGCCGCTGCGTGCCGCCCCAGCCGGGGATGATCCCCAGGTTGATCTCCGGCTGCCCCAGGCGGGCCCGATCGGAGCAGATGCGCATATGGCAGGCCATCGCCAGCTCCAGCCCGCCGCCCAGGCAGAAGCCGTTGATAGCGGCGATAACCGGCTTGGCGGCCCGCTCGATCTTGAGATTGACCCCCTGCCCTCGCTCGATGAACTCCCGGGAGGCAGCGTACCCTTCCTCCGGCTTGTCCAGCAGTTCCTTGATCTCCGGGATGTCCGCCCCGGCCACAAAGGCGTTGGTCCCGCCGCCCGTGATGACGATCGCCTTGACGTCATCGTCGGCCAACAGTTGGTCGACCGCCTCATCCAGTTCCGTCACCACCTGCTTATTGAACGAGTTGACCGGTGGGTGGTCAATAGTCAACACCGCGACCCGGTCCTCCACCTGCGTTCGGATATACTGCCACTCAGCCATCTCGTCCCCTCCTCTAAAGGTCTACGGAGCACGGAACACGTGTTGCGTGTTGCGTGTTGCGTGTTGCGTGTTGCGTGTTGCGTGTTGCGTCTACGCGTACTCGTGGAATCCCTTCCCCGTCTTCACCCCCAGGTGCCCGGCGCGGACGCGGAGCTTGAGGGGACGAGAGGGCCGGAAGCGGGGGCCGAGCTCCTCCTCCAGGGCCATCAGCGTCTCCACCACCACGTCCAGGCCGATCTTGTCGGCGATGACCAGCGGGCCGGCCCGCTCGCCGCCGTAGGTCATCCCTGTCCCGGCGACCATCGCCATGTCGATGTCGGTGATGCTAGCGATGTTCTCCTGCACGCACAGCGCGGCCTCGTTGATCAGCGGGAACATCACCCGCTCGACGGTGAACCGGGTCCCCGTGGGCACTGCGCCGGACTTCTGAAGCTCCTCGATCATCTGCTGGACCACCTCCGACTCGCCGCCGGGATGATCGTAGAAGCCAGCCCCGGACTTCTCGCCCAGCCGCCCGGCCTCGATCAGCTTGAGGAAAAGGAGCGCGGGGCTCATCCGCTCGCCGTACTCGGAGTAGAGGTACTCCCCCACGTGGCCACAGACGTCGATGCCCAGCATATCCATCAGGGTGAAGGGGCCCATCGGCATCCCCCACGCCACCACCGCCTGGTCGATCTCCGTGGCTGTGGCCGCCCCCTCCTCCAGTGCCTTGGTCGCCTCGTTGAGGTAGGGCATCAGCAGCCGGTTGACCAGGAAGCCGGGGCACTCCTGGACCACCACCGGGATCTTGCGCAGGCTCTCGGTGAACATCACCACATCGTCCACCGTCTCCTGACCGGTATCCAGCCCCGGGATGACCTCGACCAGTTTCATGACGCTGGCGGGGTTGAAGAAGTGCATCCCGATGACCTTATGGGGTCGCTTCGTGGCGGCCCCCATCTCGGAGATGGAGAGAGCGGAGGTATTGCTGGCGAAGATCGTCTGCTCGGGGCAGACCTCGTCCAGCTCCTGTAACACCCTCTGCTTGACATCCATCCGCTCCGGCACCGCCTCGATGACGATGTCCACATCCTCAAACTCGTCGTAGGTGAGAGTGGGGGTGATCAGGTCCAGCTTGGACTCCATCTCGCCCACGCTCATCTTGCCCTTGTCCACCCTCCGCTGGTAGATGGCACGGGCCTTCTCCAGCCCCCTGTCTAACATAGCCTGATCGATGTCCTTCAGCACCACCGGGAGACCGGAATAGGTAATGACCTGGGCGATCTCGCCGCCCATCGTCCCTGCGCCGACCACCGCAGCTTTAAAGATGTACATTTGCCTACCTCCTCGCTCATCGCTAATCGCCTATCCTGTATCGTCTATCGCTTGCTGACTTCCTGCCTCCTGCCTCTCACTCCTCCTCGTCGAGCGGGATTCGCTCAAGAATGAGGCATCCGCCCTGCCCTCCGCCGACGCACATCGTATCTATGCCGTAACGGACCTGGCGCCGCTGCATCTCGTGGGTCAGGGTAGCGATCAGTTTGGCGGCGGTGCAGCCCACCGGGTGGCCCAGGGCGATGGCGCCGCCGTTGACGTTGACCTTCTCCCAGTCCCAGTTATGCCCCTGGGCCTCCATCTCCTTAACCACGGCCAACACCTGGACGGCAAACGCCTCGTTCAACTCGATCAGGCCGATGTCGTCCAGGGTGAGGCCCGCCCGCTCCAGGGCTTTCGGCATCGCATAGGCCGGCCCGATGCCCATGTAGGCGGGGTCGACCCCCGCATAGGCGTAGCTCACGATGCGGGCGGTGGGCTTCAGGCCCAGCTCCTTCGCCTTCTCCGCCGTGCAGACGATCATCGCCGCCGCGCCGTCGGAGATCGGACAGGCATTGGCCGGCGTAACCGATCCGTCCTTCTTGAAGACCGTTGGATACAAAGCCGCCTTCTGCACCGTCAGGCCTGGGTTGATGGTCTCGTCGTGGATGATCTTCTCCCGCGCCACCTCCCGCCCGGCCACCCTCTTGACCACCTCGACGGGGACGATCTCGTCGTCGAACTTCCCCATCCGCTGAGCCATAAAGGCCTTCTTGTGAGATTGGACCGCGTACTGGTCCTGCTCCTCCCGGGAGATGTCGTACTTCTCCGCCAGGTTCTCCGCCGTGCGGCCCATGATCTGCCCGCAGATGGGGTCCGTGAGGCCGTCCCACAGGGCATCGGTCAGCTCGGCGTGACGGAGCTTATACCCCCAGCGGGCCTTCTTGAGGATGTAGGGGATATTGCTCATGCTCTCGGTGCCGCCGCAGAGATAAATCTCCCCATCGCCCGCCTGGATAGCCTGGTAGGCTGAGGTGACGGACTGCATCCCCGAGGCACAGTTCCGCTGGACGGTGAAGCCGGGCACCTCGATAGGCACGCCGGCCATCAGCGCCGCCACCCGACCGATGTTGGCCGCGTCCGAGGGCTGGCCGATGTTGCCCAGGACCACCTCGTCCAGCACCGCCGGGTCCAGGCCGGTCCGCTCGAACACCGCCCGGAAGACGATCTCGGCCAGGTCCTGGGCCCTCAGGCTGCGCAGCGCACCGCCGTGGGCTCCCACCGGCGTGCGCACCGGACTGACGATTACGACCTCTTTCACCTCTGCACCTCCCCGATTGTACGATTGCTGGTTACCGACTGCCGGCAACAGGCATCAAGGCTCAACCGCGCGCCGCAACCCATCGATGACCGTGTCCATCGCGGTGCGGTACAGCACCTCCAGGCTCACCCCCACCAGGTCCTGCCGCAGGGGATGGGACATCAGGTCCAGCACCCCGTTCAGCATCGCCCAGAAGGTCGCCGCCGCCTGACGGGCATCGCAGCAGGCGAACAGCCCATCCCTCACCCCCTGCTCAACGGCCCGTATCACCCAGTTCACCCCCTCCAGGCTGGCCTCCAAGACGTCCTGATAGACCTGCGGGGTCACCGTCTCCCGGAACCGCCCCCGGTCCACCGCCATCAAGAAGCGAAAGTAGAACGGCTCCCGCCGGAAGAACTGGAGATAGGCCCAGCCCAACCGTCGCAGCCGCTCGTCGGCGGAGAGGGATCGATCCAGCGCGTAAGCCTCCTCTAGATAGCCACACAGCGCCTCCAACCCCTCCAAAAGCAAAAGAGCAAGGAGATTCTCCTTGCTCTCGAAGTACAGGTATACGGTCCCCTTGCTGACCTCGGCCCGCTCGGCGATGCCATCCATCGTGATACGATAGAAGCCCTCCTCAACGAGCGCCTCCCGAGCAGCCCGAAGGATAGACTGGCGGCGCTCCTCCTTCTCCCGTGCGCGCCGGGCCCGGGTCGTCAAAGCAACAACCCCTTTCCTCTAAACTGACGGTCACATACTGACTATGAGTCATTATACATGCAAAATACGACCACGTCAATAGGGCGCCGGGATTTTTTAAGGTTGACGCCCGCCCTATTGGTGTTACAATAGGCCCCTATGCGAGCCGATCTACACATCCACACCACCGCCTCCGACGGGCGGTGGACGCCCGAGGAGGTTGTCGCCCACGTCCGCGCTGCCGGCATCGGCCTGTTCGCCATCACCGACCACGACACGCTCGCCCACGTGGCCCCTACCGCCGACCTGGCCCGCCGGGTGGGGCTGGCCTTCCTCCCCGCCGCCGAGGTCTCCGCCGTGGTCAACGGGACGGGGGTCCATATCCTGGCCTACGGCGTGGACCCCACCGACCCGGTGCTGAACCGGATGCTAGAGGAGAACCGACGACGGCTGAACTGGGTTAACGAGGAGACGATCCGGCGGCTGGCAAGGGCCGGCTACCCGGTGGACCTGGACGCCTATGCGACTTACCAGCACGATCCCTCCCGGGGCGGCTGGAAGGCGCTCAATTTCCTGATCGACAGTGGCCTCTGCCAGGACGTCCGCGATCTTATGGACCGTCTCTTCACGGAGTCCATCCCCCCCCCTGGCCCGACTTCCCCCACCCCGCCGAGGTGGCAGCGGCGACCCGGGCCGCCGGAGGGCTGCC
Source organism: Anaerolineales bacterium (assembly GCA_015662065.1). GTDB lineage: Bacteria > Chloroflexota > Anaerolineae > B4-G1 > DUEL01 > SZUA-1492. The sequence goes on from DQUX01000167.1 coordinate 8,843, forward strand.
GGTGCTGGCCCACCCCGGCCTGTCCTTTCACCGCCAGGGGGTGAGCGAGGAAAGCCTGGCCCCCTTCCCGGACTTCGGCATTGCCGGGCTGGAATGCCACGCCCACTACCACGACCCCGCCACCACCCAGACCTGCCTGGATTTCTGCACCCGCCACAACCTTCTGATCACCGGCGGTTCCGATTGCCACGGCGGCTTCGCCGGGCGGGAGCTGGGGGTTCCGCCAGTAGAGGTGGAGGACCTGCGGCTGGGGCCGCTGGCAGAGCGGATCATCCGCTGAGACGTGTTCATCGTCTCGGCCCTGTGATGGCTCATGCTGAGCAGCAGCGTCAGCATCTGCGGGTCACAGACCCGCTTGGAGCCTTCAAAGCGAGAAATATGACACAGCGATTCAACTACGGCGGACAGGCGGTTATCGAGGGGGTGATGATGCGGGGCTCCCGCCGGATGGCGGTGGCGGTCCGGGATCCGGCCGGGGAGATCGTGATGCACACCGAACCCCTCAACCCCACCCTCTATCATGGCCCGCTGGGCCGGATCCCCCTGCTGCGGGGGCTCACGCTGCTGTGGGACGCGCTGGGGCTGGGGATGAAGGCCCTGATGTGGTCGGCTAATGTGGCCGTCGGCGAGGAGGAGACCGACGGGGCCTTCCAAGGCGCGCTGGGCTGGCTCACAGGGCTGTTGGGGCTGGCCCTGGGCGTGGGCCTCTTTATGGTCCTCCCCAGCCTGATCGTCGGGCTGCTGCCCGTACCCCTCTCACCGCTGGCGGGCAACCTCCTGGAGGGGCTGATCCGGCTGGGGCTGGTGGTGGGCTATATCTGGGCCGTGGGGCGGATGCCGGACGTGGCCCGGGTCTTCGCCTACCACGGAGCGGAGCACAAGGCCATCAACGCCTACGAGGCCGGTGCCCCGCTGACCGTGGAGGCGGTCCAGGCCCACTCCACCGCCCACACCCGCTGCGGTACCTCCTTCCTATTGACGGTCGTGGTGATCTCCATCCTGGTGCTGGCCCCTCTGGGGCAGCCCTCCCTCCTCGGGCGCGTGGTCAGTCGGGTGCTGGCGATCCCCCTCGTCGCCGGCCTGGCCTACGAATGGATTCGGTTCGCCGCCCGCCTGGCCGACCGGCGGTGGATGCGGGCGCTCGTGGCCCCCAACCTGGCCCTCCAGCGGCTCACCACCCGGGAGCCGGAGGGCGGGATGGTGGAGGTGGCGATCCGGGCGCTGGAGGAGGTGCTGGGAGGGGAACGTGAAACGTGAAACGTCAAACGCCAAGCGTCAAACGTCGAACCGAGTGTGGGAATGAAAGGGGGGAAGATGGCACGCTTGTTTCTCGACACAGCCAACGTGGAGGAGATCCGCGAGGCGACCCGTTGGGGCATCCTGGACGGGGTGACGACGAACCCCACGCTAATGATGCGGGCCGGCACCGCCGACCTGAAGGCCAACACCCTCAAGATCGTGGACCTCGTTCAGGGGCCGGTGAGCGCGGAGGTGGTCGCCACCGATGCAGGGGGGATGATCGAGGAGGCCCGGAAGATCCTCTCCTGGTCGGAGCACGTCTTCGTCAAGATCCCCTGCACCGCCGAGGGGCTGAAGGCGATCCGGGAGATCTCCACCTGGCCCAACGGGCGGGTCAACGCTACATTGATCTTCTCCCCCACCCAGGCCTACCTTGTGGCCAAGGCGGGGGCAAGCTACGCTTCCATCTTCGTGGGGCGGATGGACGACGCGGGGCTGGACGGGATGGAGGTGGTGCGACAGACCCGGGACATCTTCGATAACTACGGCTTCCACTGCCAACTGCTGGCAGCCAGCATCCGCCACACAGCCCACGTGGTAGACGCGCTCCTGGCCGGGGCGGACATCATCACCCTGCCCTTCGGCGTGCTCCAGAAGATGATCCGCAGCCCCTTCACCGACGTCGGGTTGGAGCGGTTCCTGGCGGATTGGGAGAAGGTGGCCGGGGGATAGGCTTACGGGCGTCACCCACCAGGTGGACCCGGAAGGGACGCGGCGTGACCCGCTCTAAAAGGCAGGCCAGCCGGTAGAGGGCCTCGCCAAAGGCCAGGTAGGTGGGATCGCCGATGGGGATGAGAGCGACCGCCTCCAGCCCCACGGCCCGCAGAAGGGAGCGGATACGGCCGGAGGTGTTGGCCCGATAGCGGGTGGGGAAGGTATCCGCCTCGGTCCGCCCGTAGAGTCGGTCTATCAGGCGACCCTTCGTCCATCCTAGCAGCCGGTTGAGCACCAGAAGCGGATGGCGCCGGTTGGGGGTGAGGAAGACAAAACGGCCGCCAGGCGCCAGCACCCGGGCCACCTCGGCCAGCGCCGACTCCGGATCCGGCAGGTGCTCCAGCACCCAGGAACAGCAGACCAGGTCGAAGGCCCCATCGGGGTAGGGAAGCGCCCCTGCCCGCCCGCAGACGCGGGGCAGGAAGGGGGCGCGATGTTCCCGGAGGGAGGCCAGATCGGGGTCCAGCCCCACGACCTGGCCCGCCTGGGGGTGGAGTTCCTCCATCACCCCACCCCGCCCGCAACCCAGATCGAGCACGCGGGCAGTGGGGGTGAGATGGTCCGCCACCCGGTCTCGATAGACGTGGGAGGCCGGCCGCCAGCCCGGGTGCTCAGCGCTGTAGCGGCGGCGGTAGGCCTCCTGTTCCTCTAAAGAAAGCATCACCGCTCCGTCAACACCCCCCCAACCGATGGAGTGCCAGCGTGTCGGGAGAAGCCGAAGGACGCCGGGCCATTTCAACAGATGATACCATCCTCCCGTCATCTGTCAACAATCGCCCCCCTCCCCGTCCTGGGTGTTCGAAGCGGATCAACCAAACAGCCGGCGCTCGTCACGCTATCTGCCGTTTATGTCTTCCGGGTTGAATGGCTTCGAAACCCCATCCCCAGGCGACCTTGCCAGCCCGCTCATCTGCGGTATACTGAGTGTGGACATCGAACCTGACGGAGCGGGCGAGGGTTTCCCCCACCGCTCCATCGTCGCACAGGTCCTGGGCCTGGCCGGTGGTGATCGAGCAGATGCTGGGCACGGCCGTGGGCCTGGTCAACACCTACATCGTCGGTCACCTGGGGGCAGCGGCCTTCCTGCTGGTCGAGCCGCTGCTGCGCCTCTTCACCACAGAACCGGCGGTCATCGCCCAGGGGCCACAGGCAGTGCGCGGGACCGCCCTGATCGAGCCGCCCCTGGCCTGGTACTTCGTCTTCTCCGGGGCCTTGCGCGGCGCTGGCGACACCCGCTTCGTCCTCCTGGCCCAGGGCGCATCCATCTGGCCGGTCCGCCTGCCCCTGGCCTTCCGGTTGGGACTCACCTTCAACATGGGTCTGGGCGGGGTGTAGAGGGCGATGATCCTGGACATGCTCGCCCGGGCGTCGTTCCTGATGCTGCGGTTCCGGGGTGGGGTGTGGAAGCGGCTAAAGGTGTAGGGGCCGGCGTCGGTTACTGGTTGCTGAATGCTGGATGGAGGTGTGGGATGGAGACCCCAGAGATCCAGGACTATCACTTCGGACGGATGTCGGTGGATGGAAAGCGGTACACGCAGGACCTGATCCTGTTGCCAGACCGGGTGGTAGCGAACTGGTGGCGGAAGGAAGGGCACCGGCTGGGCGTGGAGGACCTGGAAGCGGTCTTCGCCGCCGCTCCCCAGGTGCTGGTAGTGGGCACCGGAGCCTACGGATTGATGGAGGTGCCGGAGGAGACCCGGCGAGCGTTGGAGGCAGCAGGCATCAAGCTACGAACCGCGCGGACGGGGGAGGCCTGGCGGCTGTACAACGGGCTGCGGAAGAAACAGCGGACGGCCGGAGCGTTTCACCTGACATGCTGAGCGGAGACATGATCTACAGATTCCGGGCCCTCCGCCGCCCACCTCTTCCTCATTCGCGACGATCGGGTGCTCCTCCTGTGCCGGTTCAACACCGACTACGAGGACGGGACGAGATCGAGCTGGAGATAACCCTCGACTACAGCACCTCAATCCCCCAGTCCACCACCTGAAGGTCTGGGTGGTGGACCTCGATCCAGCGCACGGCCCGCTCCAGGACAGCGTGGACCCGTCCTGGGTCGTTGGAGACGGTCACCAGGCCGACCACCGACGACTGCCACACATCGTGCAGGTCCACCTCGGCGGTGGCCAGGTTGAACTCCCGCCGCATCCGGTTCAGGAGCGGCTTCAGCCGACTCCGCTTTCCCTTGAGCGAGCCGTTGCCGGGGAGGTGCAGCTCCACCCGGCAAACCCCTATCACCATTTCCTCTCCCTTGCGTCCGATGTGCGACGGGCGACCTACGACGCCTCACGCATCGCGCTTTATGTAAACCGGATTCCCCAGCGCCCGCGCCATCAGCGCTGCGGGCTCTTCCTCCAGCGGTTCCTCCGGGGGATCGATGACCTCGGGGCGGAAATAGAGGTCGTCCTCGATCTCGACCTCCCATTCCTGCATGAACTCCTCCCCGCTCACTTCCACCTTAAGCACCCGCCGGGCCGATACCAGCCGCAGGATACACCCCGCCCCACCCCACACTCGGCAGGTCAGACGGACCGGTTCGTCGGCGGCGACGAGCAGCGGGTCCCCCATCATCACCTGCCGCCCGCCCGCCCCGGCGGTCAGCTCGACCCGGGGGCCCTCCGGCCCCTCGGAGATGAAGGCCCGACCGGCCCGCAGCCCCTCGACGATGGCGGGGATGGAGAGCGCCTCCGCCCAGACCCAGGTGGTCGGCGTGCCCACCTCATACCAGCCCAACTCCCCCGTGAAGGGGGCCTGGTGCTTATCCGAACCGCCCACGGCCGTCACCCGCCGCCCCCCCCGCAGGAGCTGATCCCACACCGCCAAGGCCTGGTAGTTGGAGATGAACCAGGGCGCGCCCCAGACCTCGATGCAATCCGGCTCGAAGAGCTCGCCGAAGGCCCACGGCGGCCCATCATCCTTGGGATGGTTGACCGAGAAGAGCACGCCCCGCTTCCGCGCCATCTCCCGCACCGCCCGCATCTGGTCATCCCGCCAGATGCGGAAGTCGAACCAGTCGGTCACCGGCCACAGGTTGGCGTGGCCGTGGTAGGTGGAGAGCTCCACGCCGGGGATCAACAGGGGCACAGAGGGGGCAGGCACAGAGGCCCGCCCCGACGGGGGGGCCGTACGGGCTATGGCCCGCAGGCGGGGCAGGTGGCTGACGGTGTTGTGCTCGGTGACGGCCAGAAAATCCAGCCCCTGCGCCCGCGCCGCTGCCACCAGGTCCGAGAGGGGAGCGGTCGCATCGGAGTGATGACTGTGGCAGTGGAGATCGCCCCGAAACCAGCGGGGGCCAGGGGACAGGGGGACAGGGTCGAAGGGACAGGGGAGGG
>DQUX01000206.1 GCA_015662065.1 Anaerolineales bacterium
CTTTGAAGGCTCCAAGCGGGTCTGGGACCCGCGTCTCCGGCCGGAATCCACCGTTCTCCGCCCAAGTCGGGGGGCACAGACCCCCTCAGAGCATGTTGGCGGCTTTCCCGCTCTTGAGGCCGGTGCGCAGTTTGTTGCTCACCTCTCGCACGACGAGGGGGGCCAGGACCTCCCGGTTCTCCTCCAGATAGGTGAGCACCCGGTCCCGATGGGTCTTGGTCATCTCCCGCAGCGCCCAGGAGACGGCCTTGATGATCATTGGGTGCCGTTCCGCCTTGACCCGATCCACCAACCGCAGGGTCAGGTCAGGGAGCGTGAGGCCCGTGTGTCCCCGGTTGATGGGGACTGTGGCGACCAGCGCGAGCCGACGGCTCCAGACATCCTCGTCGGCGATGAGTTCCCGGAGGTGGTCTAACCGGGCGTCGGGGTCCGCCAGCAGCCAGGGGGCCAGGAGGCGGGTGCCCAGCGCGTCAGTCAGCCCCCAGTGATCTACCAGGCGACGCCAGCGGTCGAAGTGGGACCACGCAAGCTTGGGGATGCGGCGGGGATAGCGGGCCAGCAGCTCGATGGCCAGCGCCCGCTCCTCCTGCGACCGCCCGTTCCAGAGCGCTTCCACCAGGGCTATCAGCTCCTCAGAAGTGACGTCCTTGTGGGCCCGCTGCCAGGCCCGCGCGATCTCCCGTAGGCGCGGTACGCGCACGCCGTAGACAACCAGTTGGGTGCGCATCACCATCGACGAGCCCTTCTGGTACTCGGGCTCCGCGTGCTGGCGGATCTGTTCCAGCAGGTGTTCCCTTTCGGCTTCAACATCCATCGCGGGACCTCCGATACGTTACCCGCGTGCTGCCGTCCACGTGCCGGCCTGCCGGGACAAGGGGATGGGAGGGAGGGCGCGGTTGGGTGATCTCGGTGAATTGTTCACATATATCGCACCCAGGTCGGCCTATAAGCCGGGTTCTGTCAAGGGCGGTCATCTATCTGGGACGACGGTTGCCCGCCGCCTCAAGCGGCCTACCCGGGGCTCAGACGGGACGGGCCGCCCCGTGGGGTGTGAGGGTGCAATTGAATTGCACCCTTACGCCGCTTGCCCCTGCTTGGCCTTGCTCCCGGTGGGGGTTGCCTGGCCGCCCGGGTCACCCCAGGCGCCGGTGGTCTCTTACACCACCTTTTCACCATCACCGGAGCGACCGAGTCGCTCCGGCAGTCTGTTTCTGTGGCCCTTTCCGTCGGGTTACCCCGCCTGGGTGTTACCCAGCACCGTGCCCTGTGGAGCCCGGACTTTCCTCACCCCGCGCCTGGCCCCGGGGGGTCAATCGCGGGGCGCGACCGCCTGGCCGACCTGGATGCTGGTTTCATCATAACACACCCCCGGTGCTTGTCAAGGAGTGGCCGGGACGTAGTAACGGATGCGGAAGGCGGCTTCGGCCTGGAGATCGTCTTCGATGTAGAGAGAGACGGTATAGTTGCCACCTCGCAGGACGGTCCCATCGGGGTTGAAGTAGGCGGCCCAACGGGTCCCAGAAGGGCCGTCTCGTTCCAGGTTCCAGAGGTGATTTTCCCGGGCGATCTCCTCCCCGTTGCGGGTCCAGACCACCGACCAGGCGAGACCTTCGCGCATCCCAGTGTAGTCGAAGACGGCGTAGACGGCCCGGGTGTTCCAGTCGAACTCGTCTCCCACTAGGAAGGGCTCGGTGGGGCTGAGCATCCCCAGGGCGATGGTGAGGTCACTGAAGGCGGGCA
>DQUX01000169.1 GCA_015662065.1 Anaerolineales bacterium
ACCTCCCCCCAGAGGGCCAGCCGCCCGGCGGCGGCGTAGTTGGCCGCCGCCCCCAGCGCCCACCGGCACAGCCGCCCTGTCTCGGAATCGGCGGGGATGGGAACCCAGCGGCCCGGCCAGAAGAGGCGCGCCCGCTCCAGCACCGCCCCGGCCGAGGAGGCCCGCCGGAGGTGATAGGGAAGCTTGGCCCGCCATTCCAGCCACCGACCGCGCCGCGTGTTCTTACGCCGATGGGCGAAGAGCCGACCCAGCACGGCCCCCAGGTGGCCGGAGTCGGCGTGGGCCATCAACACCACCTGCCCGATCTCCACCCCCCACTCCGCCGCCGTCGCCGGGTCCAGCAACTCCTCCACGACCTGCATCTCCAAGAAGTGGTTCCCCCGCCCCACCAGCCCAAACTCCCGGCGCGCCAGGGGCCGCAGCCAGGAGGGAACCGTCCGCAGGATGTCCGCCCTGCGGGCGTCCACCTCGTCGGGGGAGAAGGCCGCGCCCTCCCCGTCCATCACCTCCATCACCGCCACCCGCTCCTCCCGCTCCCGCCAGGCCGGAATCCCACCCAACAGCACGGCGTCCAGCGCCGATTCGTCCAGCACCGGCTCCCCGCGCCGGGGGTCCAGCCGGGCCGACAAAGCGCTGAAAAACCGGCCCAGCCGCTCGGGAGTGGCGAAATCCGCCCCCACGGCGGTCAAAGCCAGGCCCATCCCACAATGGGGGGAGGGACTGGTCAGCCCCAGCACTAGGACCTCCTCTGTGGCCGTCGCCAGGCTGGAGGGGGCCTCCAACCGGGGCTTCCAGTGCAGATCGGGCAGGGCCACCGGCGGGCGGGCCAGCCATGGGGCCTGGGCCAGCCGCTCCACCAACCCCAGCGCCTCCCGCGGCGGCGGGAGGTCCGGCGGCGCGACGACCACCGGGCGCAGACACCCCGGACAACCCCTACGCCCCCCCACCGTTCACCCTCTCCAGGACGCGCCGCGCCACCTCGGCCAGATTTCCCCCCTCCCCCAAGGCGACCTCGTAGCACGGCAGCATGGTCAGCTCCTGCAGGTTCATCCACCGCCAGAGGGGATCGCCCACCTGCGGGATCAGGTGGTGGAGCGCCGCCGCGCACTCCTGGTAGGCCATCCACTCCCGGGCCAGCAGGTCGCCGGCCCACAGCCGGCGGAAGGCTACCTCTCCCTCCAGCCACTCCACCCGCTCCCTCCGCCCGCGCCGCAGAAAGACCAACCCCCGGGGATAAGCCCTGCCAACGCGACGCTGGGGGGCCAGCTCGAAGTCCTCCCGCTGGTGGGAGAAGGACCGCCCGGCGGGTCGGACCCCCACCGGCGTGCTGCTGGAGAGCTCCCGCGCCCGCTCATCCACGTGGAGGGGCTCGGGGCAGGCCCAGACCTGTCGCCCGTCGGTGAAGAGCAGATTGTCGGAGAGCAGCCGCCATCCTGGCAGGGCCAGCGCCGCCCACACGAAGGTCGACTTGCCGCAGCCCGGCAGGCCGCTGAGGACGATCCCATCCTCCCCCCGGGCCAGCGCCGCCGCGTGGATCAGGCTCCAGCCCCGCTCCCGCTCCATCCACCAACCCCACGGGAAGTAGACCAGGTAGTAGATCAGGGAGACGTAGAGGCGGGCCCGCGCCGCCCAGGTGAGGCGCGTCAGCCAACGGGCGCGGCGGGTGGGCCAGCGGTAGGTAGCGCGGACCCGCATCCCATCCCGGTCCCACCCCACCTCCAACTGCAACCCTGGAACCTGCCGGATCTCGGTGAGGCGCAGCCGGTTTTCCCCCACCCACACCCGGCGGCCCAGGGGCTCCAGGTCGGCCGGAGGCAGGGCCCGATCCCAATGCAGCGTCACCCGGATCAGGGGCTGCCCGGCCCCCTCCACCGTAAGGGGAGCCAGGTAATCGTGGGCGAAGGCGAGGAAATCCTCCCGCTTCGCCTCCAGCGCCAGGCCCACCCCGTGGAGCGTGTACTTCAGGCCGGTTGCCACGTCAGCCCCTCCCCATCGACCCAGTGAAGCGGCGGCCCCCAGGCTCCCCCCACGAACCCCGCAACCCAGGCATACAGCCCCATCAGCAACAGCAGCGAGGCCAGCGGGCGGCTCCGCAGGACGGCGGGCGCGCGGCTCCAGAAGACGCCCAGCGTGCGGCCCCACTTGAAGAGGGGCAACAGCGGGGACGCCGCCAGCGCCAGGAGGGGGGAGCGGGCCAGGAAGGCCCCCTCCTCCCCTGTCAACCGCAGGACCCGGGCCGTGATCCGCCCGATCCGCTGCTGGTGGGCCAGATAGTCCCCCCAGGCGCTCCGGTGAACGTGACGGACCCGGATGCGGGGGTCGAACCAGATGGCGACGCCGTGGTGGGCCAGCCGCCAGTGATAAAGCAGGTCCTCCTGGGGATAGAAGCGGGTCGGGAATCCTCCGAACCGATCGAAGATAGAGCGGTGGTAGGAGATGTTGCAGGTGGGAACGTGGGCGACCGTCCGCGGGCTGCCGACAGGGAGAAACTCCCGGAACTCCCCCATAAAGCCGGCCCAGGCCACGAGGCTCCCGGGGTTGCCGTTCTCCACCGCCCCGCCCACCACCGGGTGCCCGGCCCGTTGCGCCGCCAGCATCCGCCCCAACCAATCCGCAGGGGCGATGCAATCGGCATCCAGGCAGGCGATCACCTTCCCCCGCGCCCGGGCGATCCCCAGGTTGCGGGCCGTCCCCGGATCGGTCTTCCGGGGCCGGTGGATGAGGCGCACCCAGGGGAACGTATCCGCCACGATCTGGTCTGTGCCGTCATCGGAGCTATCCACGACGATGACCTCGTACGGTTCGGGACAGTCCTGCGCCCGCAACGAGGCCAGCGTCTCCCGGATGGTGGCGGCGGCGTTGTAGGAGGGGACGATGATGGAGGCGGCGACCTCCCCGTCGGCACGCGGGGCCAGTACCGGGAAGACCTCGCCGGAGAGGGTCTCCACCTCCGCCCGACAGGTCGGACAGACCAGCCGGGGGGCCACAAAACGGCTCCCGCAGCGGGGACACTCAGTCCCCAGGAGCCGGTACCGCTCTCTTCTCCTGCGCCATACGCCCACGCCCGACATCGCCTCTCCCCCCTTTCGCAATCCGCCCCGTTCCCTGCAACCAGTCCACCGTCCGCCGCATCCCCTCTTCCAGCCCCACCTGAGGCACGTATCCTAGCTCCGCCGTCGCTCGGGCGTGGCTGAACCCCCGATCCACCGTCAGCGTGGCCACCGCGTCCCGGGTGACGGGGGGGCGTCGGTGCAGCGCTCCCCACGCCCGCTCGGCCCACCCCGCCAGGAGACGCGCCAGGCCGGTGGGCAGGTAGACCCGACCCGGACCGGGCTTTCCCAGGGCTGCGCGGGCGGCGATCAACACCTCCCGCATCGTCACCGGCCGAGGGCCGGAAAGGATGTAGGCCCGCCCTACAGCCCCCCGCTCCCAGGCCCGCACCATCCCCCCTACCACGTCGTCCACGTAGGCCAGGTCCACATGGTTGCGCCCGTCCCCCACCGGCAGGAACCGCCCCCGGGCCAGGCGGACCAGCAGCCGGGTCACCATGCCGGTCTCGTCCCCCGGCCCGTAGGTAATGACGGGGCGGACCACCACGGCGGGCAGGGCCCCGGCCCGCGCCGCCACCAGCACCAGCCGCTCCGCCTCCATCTTCGTGCGGTGGTAGGCCACCTGGCTGGTCGGCTCGACGTAGGGTAGCATCTCGTCGGCGTCAATCCGTCCAGGATAGCGGGCCACCCCCACCGAGCTGCAGTAGACAAACCGCTCCACCCCCGCCTGCATAGCGGCCGCCAGCAGATGACAGGTCCCGGCCGTGTTGACCGTCCGGTAGGTCGAAAGCGGCACCCCCCAGTGATCCCGCAAACTCGCCAGGTGGAAGACTCCCCGCACCCCCTCCATCGCCGCCGTCAACGTCTCCGGGCGGGTCAGGTCGCCGGAGACTAGCTCCACCCCCTCCCGCTCCAGGCCAGGCGCGGAGGAGCGGACCAGAGCGCGCACGGTGTGCCCCATCCCGACCAACCGGCGGGCCAGATGACCGCCGATGAAACCGGTCGCCCCCGTCACCAGGACGCTCATCGCCGCCCGTCCCTCCGCACCAGGTCCCACGCCACGCCCATCAGCGAAGGCGGATGCAACAGAAGGTTGGTGTAAGCGGCGTTGGCCAGAGGGCAATCGCACCGGCCGGCGCGGACCCTCTCCCGCAGCGCCTGAGCCGGCTCCCCCCACCAGACCCGCCGGAAGTCGTAACCGGCCTGGCGGAGGTTGCCCACCGACTCGGCCTGAACGCAACAGAACCAGACCTCCCCCTCCGGGGAGATCTGGGCACTGGCCCAACCGGCGTAGCAGGGCACCACCTGCCGCCGCTCCCAAAGCCACCGTTGGACCAATCGGTAGTACCGGCGGCGGAAGGCCCACGTCGTCCGGCCCAGGCCGGAGGGCAAGTATTGGGACTGCAGCTCCATCACCCGCTCGATGGTCTCCCCATACACGGCTGGCCCAGGAGCGATGTCCGCCCCCATTGTCCCCAGTTCCACCCGCTCCTCGGCGATCTCGGTGATGTAGGAATCGGGCGCCAGCTCCGCCTGCACGTGAGCGTAGAGGTCCGGGACCCTCCGGGCGTTGAAGCGGGAGATGACGGTGTGGACCCCCAGGGTCAGGTTGGGAGCCGCCAGCGCCCGGAGTCGTCGGTAGGTCTCCAACGCCCGCTCGAAGTTGCCCGGGACCCCCCGGATGCGGTCGTGCTCCCCCCCCCACCCGTCCAGCGAGAGATTGACGACCACCCGGATGCTGGCGCAGGCAGCCGTCACCTCGCCGACAGCGCGGGTGATCCGCTCCGGCAGGAGGCCGTTGGTAGGGATGTTGAGGATGGCGGGCTGGCAATGGGCACAGACCCGACGGATGATCTGGACACTCTCCTCCCGCAGGAGAGGCTCCCCCCCGCTGACGGTGACCCAGTAGGGGGCGCGGCCCAGGGAGCGCAGCACCCGGTCCCACTCCTCCACCGTCAGCTCCTCCGCCTCCTTTCGCCAGACGTTGCAGGTGACGCAGCGGGAGTTGCACCGGTAGGTCAGGCTGAGGGTCAGGTTAATCGGCAGAGGCCGCGGCCAGCCCCAGCGACGGGAGGCCCAGAAGGCCGGGAGACGGTGGGCCAGGTCAAGCATCCGCATCTTCCCGCTCCGCCAGCACTGCGAAGTGATGGGCGAAAGGGACCTGGAGAAGGGGATGACGAAGTCGCTCCAACCAGCCCAAACGGTGCATCCGTCGGTGGAGGTCGGAGTGGGCGACCGGATCGAAATACGGGAGGTCCTTCGGCCCCCAGCAGTACCCGTCCCGACCGTCGAGGGAAAGGAACCGTCCTGCCCCTGGGACCATCGCCTGAAACCACGCCACCGGATCCAGGATGTCCGGCCACCAGGCCACGTCCAGCCAGCGCACCTCCAGGACCTGCAGCCCGGCCGCCTCTAGGAGGCCCCGCACCGTGCGCGGGTCCATCACCCCCTGGTTCCCGTAGGGCCAGGGGAGGCGGGTGCGGTGGTGGTAGAGCCTCCGGGCGGGGAAGCCGTAGTTGCGTCGGTTGGGCACCACCAAAGCGACGTACCGGCGGGAGAGCCGGGCCATCTCTCCGACCAGCGCGGGGGGGTCGAAGAAAGGGAGGCGATTGAAGTTCCACACCAGGTCGAAGTGACGGGAGGGGAAGGGGAGGGGCAACCCATGCACGCAGGCGAAGCCTGTGCGCGCCAGACACCCCTGGGCTGCCCACGCCCGGCGAGCCAGGGCCACCTCCGCCCGCTCTTCCAGAACAACCGTGACCGCGCAGCCGCGCCGGGCCAAGGGGAGGCTGTGAATGCCGGGGATGCCCGCCACGCCATCCCCCGGCCCCTCCAGCACAGAGGCAACAGAGCACCGGTCCGCCACCTCCTCCAACCACCTGTAGACGGCGAACCGCTCGAAGGCCGTGCCCAGGCCCCGGTCTATCTCTCCCACTGCCTCCCGCCTCCTGATACTACAACCGCACTTGCAGGTGCGACGCACTTGAGAACCGCACAACGACCGGCAAGAAAGTGCGTCGCACCTTCCTAACGATACCACCACCAGGACTCGTAGAAGTCTTCAAAATCCCTCACCCTCGCGGAGACATCGCGGATCTCCCCGCCCTCGTATAGAAAGGCATATCGGCCCGGCGTGTGCTCCCCCTCCTCCTGAGCGGCAAGCCATCGCGCCAGCTCCGGGTCCATACTCCGGTACACCTCGAGGCGCAGGTCCTGGTAGGCCATCCGAACCGCGCCTCCGATGCCGCCTCCCTGGAAGACGTAGGCCTGCCCATACCACCCGGGCAACCCGACGAAGAACATCTGGCTCTCCCTCGGCACCTCGGGATACAGCTCACGCACCTGGAGGATGACCTCCTCTACTATATCGCTGGCGCGGCGCCACTCGGCGGTGCGCTGCTGCGTCAGGATGACCGCGGAGGCCAAGTAAAGCACCAGAACTCCGATCGCCGCCGCCCTGACTGCGCGGCCCCAACGACCCCGCAGAAAGCGCCATAAGCGGCGAGCCAGCGCTGCCAACAACATAGAGTGCCCGACGGCCGGCAGGTAGAAATACCGATCGGCGTTGCCGAAGGGGACGAAGAGCACGAAGGGCAACAGCGTGCCCACCATCCACAGAAGGCAGTACCGCTCGAACCGCCAGCCGAGCACGAAGACCGCCAACAAGCCTGTGACGACCATCAGGGTCAACGCAATCGTGTATCCACTCACGTCGAGCGTCCTGAGCGGGACCTGAGGGAAGACGAGGTAGACCACATATGCGGCGAATGTCTTCACCAGCTCCCCATTCAATCCCACGAAGTGATAGGTCTCCATCTCCGCCCGGGGGTCCACCACCGTCGGTCGCAGCTTAAAGGATCGGTCCCCGCCGAAGGTAAGCACCAGGAAAAGCGTGAGAAGCAGCAACACGGGCGCGTACTTGAGATACGTCCGCGGAGAAAGCAGCACCTGTCGAATGGAGCTCCCCGACCTCTCCCCCGCCCTGATGAGCACCTCCGTGAGGAACATCAGAGGGAAGACGACGGCGCCAACCTCCTGGGCGGCCAGCGCGCCGACGGCGAGCGCCCACGTCAACAGGTAGAATCGGAGCTTCCCCGTGCGCAGGTAGCGGACGTAGAGGATGAGCGTGAACAGGATCCCGACACCGCTGAGTACGAACTGGTTGGCCGCCAGCCACAGCACGGCCTGGTGGTGGCGCGGGTACACGGAAAAGAGGGCGGTGGCGAGAAGGGCTACGTTCGTCTCCCGCAGCAATCGCTTTGTTAAGGAAAACACCCCGAGGGAGCACAGGATGTGGAGCGCAAGGATCAGCCCATGCCACGCCCACGGGTCGGCGCCCCAGACCCGGTATCCCAGCCAGCCCAACAGAAGCGATAGTGGGCGGAGGCGGGCGGACCGGGCGATCAGGCGCAGGAGGAGCGGGGCGTCCAGGGAAGAAGCGAACAACCAGTCATAGTCCTCGGCGGCAAACCCATTGCCCAGGCCACCGGCGAAGACCAGAAAGGTCCCCGCGGCCAAAACAGCGACGGGCCACTGGGTTCCAAGGCCCTTCAACAGCCGGCTGCTCCCCCTCACCGCAGACCCTGTAAAAACGGTCGAGAACGATCGCAGGCAGAACCCTCCATCCATCTGCCGGCCACACCTGCCTCCCCGCCCTCCCCCGAGCGGGCCACCCTGTTCACCGATTATCCCCTTTTCTATGGATGGGCAAGAAGGAGAGGGGAGGGGTCGCCCCGTTCTCCCGGCGAAGGATCGCATCCACCGCTGCACTCAGGTTGGGGACCACCGCAAAGCCCCGCTCCCCGCTCAGCCAGCACTGGATCAACTGCTTCCGCCCCCGGCCGGTGAGCACCAGGTACCGCCGACATCCCGCCGCCCTGCCCGCCTGCATATCCGTCTGTGCATCTCCGACAAGGTAGCATCGGGAGAGGTCCAGCCCCAACTCCTCCGCCGCCATCAGCAGGAGGCCCGGCTGGGGCTTTCGGCAGGCGCAATGCTCCTCCGGCCGGTGCGGGCAGTACATCACCCGATCGACCCGCCCTCCTGCCGCCTCGATCGCTCTCACCATCCGGGCGTGGATCTCCTCCACCACCTCCATAGGGACCATACGCCGGTTGATCACGGCCTGGTTCGTGATCACAACGATGCGCAGATCCAACGAGGCCAGGCGGGCCAGAGCTTCCAACGCACCTGGGAGGAAGACGAACTCCTCCCAGCTTTTCACATGATCATCCCTGTTGCGGCAGATCACCCCGTCGCGATCAATGAATACGGCACGATGCATACGCGACTCCAGTTTATCAACAATCTCGGAAAGAGATCTTCGGAAGAGAGCCCTATCCACAGGCCCGTCTTACAGGTCGAGGTTCACCCTGGTCGCCATCCGTCCAGGTGGAGAGAGAGAGAGGGGCCTCCACCAGCGACCCGCCCTGCTGCCAGACGGCGGCATCCAACATCAGGGATACGGGGGGTTCGATCCGGCGCAGCCGCTCCCGCAACACCGTGCAGATCAGATGGCCCAACACCAGATGCACATCCTCGAT
>DQUX01000171.1 GCA_015662065.1 Anaerolineales bacterium
ACGCCCACCGAGCCTGGCGGCGCGGAGACGATCGCCGGGCGAGCCGCCGGGGCAGCCTCCGCGCAGGCTTCCACGATGGAGATGCTCCGTCTGGAACTGGGAGAGGAGCAGCAAGCCATCAAAGACTATGCCATCCACATCGCCGATTTGATGCTTGACGAAGAAACGCAGGCCCTCCTGGAGCAGAACCTGGCCGACGAGATCCAGCACGCCCGGTGGTTGAAGGCCCAGATCGGAGTGCTGGGCGGCTGAGGGCAGTGAGAGGGCCAAGGAGAGATAGCGCATGCAGACCCGGAAGCTGGGATACACCGACCTCCACCTTACAACGATCGGCCTGGGGACGTGGGCGATGAGCGGCGGCGGGTGGGCCTTCGGATGGGGCCCGCAGGACGACGCCGAGTCCATCGCGGCCATCCGCCGCGCCCTCGACCTGGGCATCAACTGGATAGACACCGCTGCCGTGTACGGCCTGGGGCACGCGGAGGAGATCGTCGGGCGGGCCATCGCCGGCCGGCGGGATGAGGTCATCATCGCCACCAAGTGCGGCCTGGTCTGGGACGAGGGCAGCACCACCCCCTACGGGCGGCTCAGGGCCGAGAGCGTCCGCCGGGAGGTGGAGGCCAGCCTGCGCCGCCTCAACGTGGAGGTCATCGACCTCTACCAGATCCATTGGCCTAACCCCGAGGAGGATATCGAGGAGGCCTGGGCCACCATCGCCGACCTGATTCGGGAGGGCAAGGTGCGCTACGGCGGCGTCTCCAACTTCAGCGTGGAGCAGTTGAAGCGGGTGCAGGCCATCCACCCAGTCGCCTCTCTCCAGCCACCCTACAGCATGCTCCGGCGCGAGATCGAGGCCGACCTGCTGCCCTACTGCGGGGCCAACGACATCGGCGTCATCGTCTACAGCCCGATGCAATCGGGGCTGCTAACGGGGAAGTTCACCCGCGCACGGGCCGCCCACCTGCCCGAGGACGACTGGCGCCGGCGCAGCCCCTTCTTCCAGGAGCCGGAGCTCAGCGCCAACCTGGCCCTCGTCGAAAAACTGCGCCCCCTCGCGGAGCGGCGCGGCCGGACAGTGGCCCAACTGGCCATCGCCTGGGTACTGCGGCGACCGGAGGTGACGGCCGCCATCGTCGGCGCACGGCGGCCTTCCCAGATCGAGGAGACGGCCCCAGCCGGCGACTGGACATTGTCCGAGGACGAGATCGCCGAGATCGAGGGGCTCCTGGACAAACGTCGGCAGGCACCGGCATAGCACATAACCCACACCCCATAATACGCATCCAAGGAGGGAGAAGATGGATTGGAACACCCCCAAAGGCATTCTGCGCCGGGGCATGAGCCTGGAGCGGGACGGTTACCGCTTCTATACTCAGGCGTCTGAGCGAGCCTCCAGCGAGCGGGGAAAGCGCATGTTCCTGGACCTGGCCGCTCAGGAGGTGGACCACCTGCGGCTGCTCCTGGCCGAGTACTGGGCGCTGGAGGAGGGACGGGGCTGGCTTCCCTACAAGGAGGCAATGCAGGCCGATTTCCCGCTGGACCCCGCCAACCCGGACCTGCCGGGGGAGGAGCCGCCGGAGCCTCTCCCTGTCTTCACCCCCGACCGACAGATCTCCCTGAAAGGGGACATCGCCGCCCTGGAGTTCGGGCTGGAGACGGAGCGGATCAGCCAGGAGCTCTACGCCCGGGCCGCCCAGGAGGCCGATGACCCCAACGCCCGCCAGGCTTATGAATTCCTGACCCGCCAGGAGGAGGAGCACTATCGCCTTCTCCAGAACACCCTCGATTACCTCACCCAGAACCAGACCTGGTGGGATAGCGAGGAGCTCCCCTTCTTCACCGGATAAGTTGCTGAGGAGAATGAGGGAGCGTTCAAACCAGGAGTGGATCGCCGCTCTGAAGGGGGCAGGACAGGAGCAGGCTCTGACCGACCTGCGCTCCCTCCTGGTGCGCGGCCTCCGCTACGCTATGGCCGATCGGCCCGGCGTGGCCGAAGCGGACCTGGAGGACTTCGCCCAGGGAGCCCTGATGAAGATCCTGGCCGGGCTGGATTCCTTCCGTGGGAGAGTCGCTTCACCACCTGGGCCTACAAGATCGCCATCCGCGTGGCCTTCACCGAACTGCGCCGCCAGCGATGGAAGGATGTCTCCCTCCAGGACCTAGTGGGCCGGTACAACAGCGAGGACTTCACCCCCGCCGTCCTGGCCGACCCGGCCCCCTCCCCGGAGCAGCAAGCAACCCGACGGATGATCCTGTCGCTGGTGCAGCGGCTCATCGCCGAGGAGTTGACCGACCGCCAGCGTCAGGCGATGGTCGCGGTGATGATGGGGGGGATGCCCCTGCTGATCCTGGCGGCCCTCCGCAATCTGGAGGAGCCGGGTTAATACCTGGGTAGACCGCCTCCACCGATGCCTTGATGTGCTCGACCTCCCGGCGGATCTGGCGTTGGACCGCCTTCCGCACCGGCGGAAGCCGCAGGAGCCAGACGCCCAGGCGGGCGATGGCGCCGACCTCCAGACGCAGGCTCGTCGTCCCTCCCGGCCCCCGGCCAATGAGGAACGCCCCCCAGATGGGGAGAAGGGGGCGGATGAGGCGGAAACGAAACCCCGCCTCGTCCACCACCGTCAGCTCAAACGTCAGCATCAGCTTCAGGCCGTAGAACCGCTCGCCCGTCTGGAACCGCGCTCCGACCTGCCCGAAGCGGCCCTGGACAAAGGTGAACCCGGCATGCGTGTCGAACCGGTACCGCTCGGGGTGCGCCTCCAGGCTCCTGAACCATCGCCGCACCTGGGCCGGGCTGGCGTCCACCGTGACTGCGGCGGTGATGACGGCGGGTTTCAGGGATCGGCTCATATGATCGCCTCCTCTGAATGGAGTATACACCCCCGGAGCGAAGGGGCAAACCCCTCCTCCCCCAAAGGTGACAGTCACCTTTTCGGCCCGGAAAGTGCGCAAAAGATGGCGGGCTATGGCTCCTGGAGCGTCTTGCTCACCGGCAGAGCGGAGGTGACTGTCACCTCCTTGTGCGGACGTCGGATAGGGTCTACAATGAAGCCAGCAGTCTCTCTCTGGAGGGGTGAGCAATCATGCCCTTCTGGACCGACGGGGGGGTTCCTGTGCTGGCGGTCACCGCCGACTAGATGCGGGAGGTGGACCGGGTGGCGGTGGAGGAGTTCGGCCTGGGAATTCTCCAGATGATGGAGAACGCCGGGCGGAGCCTGGCGGAGAACGTACTGGATATGCCGGCGGAGGCGGAGGGGGAGATCGCGGTGCTGGCCGGCTCCGGCGGCAACGGCGGCGGTGGCCTCTGCTGCGCCCGCCACTTGCACAACCACGGGCTCCGGGTCCGGGTCGTGCTGAGCCGGGAGGCCGCAGCGCTGAGCAGGGCTAGGCACCTCTTGCGGTTCGATACGAGCCGCAGGCGATCAGCAACACCGGAGGGGGAGACTCCCCTGAGTCTCCGTGGTGAGAATCGGTGAAACTGTGCACGCCCTGCCGATAAGGAGGCCGATCACAGGGAGGAACGGAGATGAAGAGAACCCCTTCGGCCCACATAGGGTCGTACGAGGCAGCGATGGAGACCGCCCTGGACAAAATAAGGGATAACCCGGCCGCGCGGCTGGGGGCCATCCTGGGAGAACTGGCGAAGGCGGGGCGGGATAAAGCGACCTTCGTCCTCTCCCCCGCCATCGCCAGCTTCGGGAACTGGGTGGAGCAGCTCATCGCCGAGAGCACCGGCAAGGAGGGCCAAGGGATCCTCCCGGTGGTGGGGGAGCCGCTGGGGCCGCCGGAGGTGTACGGCGACGACCGGCTCTTCGTCCACCTGCGGCTGGAAGGGGATGAGCCCCCTGGTGCGGCGCCGGCCGAGCTGGAGGCGACCGGGCACCCGGTGGTCCATCTGAACCTGCAGGACCCTTACGACCTGGACGGGCAGTTCTTTCTCTGGGAGATGGCCACCGCCATAGCCGGCCACCTTTTGGGTATCAACCCCTTCAAACAGCCGGACGTCGAGGCGGCCAAGCGGCGGGCGCGGGAGATGGTGGCGGCCTACACCGAGACCGGCGTGCTCCCCGTCGGCGAGCCGGCCCCTCCCACGGGCGAAACCCTGCGCCGGTTCCTGGCCCAGGCCCGGCCGGGCGACTACGTCGCCCTGCAGGCCTACCTCCCGCCCACGCCGGAGATCGATGCGGCGCTGGCGACGCTGCGGACACACCTCCGCCGTCACACCCGGCTGGCGACGACCGTCGGCTACGGCCCGCGCTTCCTGCACTCCACCGGCCAACTGCACAAGGGGGACGCCGGGCACGGCCTCTTCATCCAACTCACCGCCGACGACCCACGCGATGCGCCTATCCCCGACGAAGCCGGGTCGCCCACCTCCTCCATCACCTTCGGGGTGCTCAAAGCAGCCCAGGCCCTGGGCGATGGCCGGGCGCTCGCCGACGCAGGCCGGCGGGTGATCCGCTTCCACCTGGGTCCCGAGGTGATCGAAGGGCTGGAGCATCTGTCTCAGTCGCTGGCCCCATCCCCCAACGCACCCTCCGGCGAGAAAGTCCTGCTGCGATCCGGACGATAATTACAGTTTATATTTATATAGATATATATTGACTTTTTCATCGAAATGTGGTATACTTATATGCTAATTTCAGACCGATATCACTTACCACA
>DQUX01000155.1 GCA_015662065.1 Anaerolineales bacterium
ATCTGGGGGTTGTTCTTATTATACCACACGCCGGGGCAAGTGGCAAGAGGGTTGGCCGCATTTTACCTTAAAGTTTGCCCCCAACCCCAGACTACCCAGAAAACAGGCAGGGCAGGCAGACACACCCCGGACAGGTTGCCTGCTACGCCCTGCCTGACCGATGCACAGAGCAAGCCGAGTTGGAGGCTATCGATTACCCACGGTTTCTCCGCAGGAAGGCGGGGATCTCCAGGTCATCCCTGTCGAAGGCGGGCAGCGGGTGCTCCAGCACCTCCCGCGCCGCCGCCCGCGCCGTCTGCGTCCGACGGGTCCGCCCCCCATCGAAGCCGGTGGCGATGACGGTGATGCGGATCTCGTCCCCCATCGCCTCATCGATGACGGCGCCGAAGATGAGGTTTACGTCGGGGTGGGCGGTCTCTTTAATGATAGACGCCGCCTCGTTCACCTCGTAGAGGCTCAGGCTCGGGCCGCCGGTGACGTTGAAGAGAATCCCCCGCGCACCGTCGATGGTGATGTCGAGCAGCCGGCTGGAGATGGCCTGCTGGGCCGCCTCCACCGCCCGGTTCTCCCCACTGGCCCGGCCCACCGCCATCAGCGCCGCCCCACCCTCCGACATCACCGCCCGCACGTCGGCGAAGTCCAGGTTGATCAGTCCCGGCACAGTGATCAGCTCGGAGATGCCCTGGATACCCTGGCGAAGCACGTCGTCGGCCAACCGGAAGGCGTCCTGCAGGCTCACCCGCTTCTCGACGATCTCCAGCAGCCGGTCGTTGGGGATCACGATCAGCGTGTCCACCTCCTCTTTGAGCGCCTCGATGCCGAGGAGGGCAGTCTCTGCCCGCTTCTTGCCCTCAAAGGAGAAGGGGCGAGTGACGACACCGATGGTCAGCGCGTCCATCTCCCGGGCGATCTTGGCGATCACCGGCGCAGCACCGGTCCCCGTCCCGCCTCCCATGCCGGCGGTGATGAAGACCATATCGGAGCCTCGGAGCGCTTCGTACAGCTCGTCCACCGACTCCTCCGCCGCCTTGCGGCCCATCTCGGGGTCACCCCCCACTCCCAGCCCCCGGGTCAGCTTGTCGCCGATGCGCACCCGCTGGGGAGCGTCGGAGAGCATAAGGGCCTGGGCATCGGTGTTGACGGCGATGAAATCCACCCCGGCGATCCCCTCCTCGATCATCCGGTTGACGGCGTTGCTCCCGCCGCCCCCCACGCCAATCACACGAATCTGGGCGAAGTTCTCGACCTGTGGAGATCTATGCATCTGAATACCTCCTCCTAGTTGTCCAGGATACAGTCCACGTCCTCATCTCATCCAGGCAGGAGCGCCCGCAGCCATCTCAATAAACGCCTCCCCACCGAGGGCCCTCCTCGGGGCAGGGGACGCCGCGTGTCCACCATCAACCCCCAACCCACCAGCCCCGCCGCCACCGCATAGGCCGGACCGTTGATCCGATCCACCAACCCCACAAGCCCCTGCGGCGTGCCGATGCGCACCGGCAACCCCACCACCTCCCGCGCCAGCTCCCGGATGCCGGGAAGTTGGGCCACCCCGCCGCAGAGGACCACCCCCGCCGGCAGCAACCCGTCGTAGCCGGAGCGCTTGATCTCCTGCAGGACCATCCCCAGCATCTCCTCCACCCGCGCCTCGATGATCTCCGCCAACTTCCAGCGAGGCAGGGTCTGCCGGTTGCTCTCCCCAAACAGCTCGGCCGGAAACCGCTCCTCCGGCCCCACCTGGGCGGGCCGGGTATGGCCGTAGCGGATCTTGACCTCCTCCGCCGCCGCCGTCGGCAACCGGAGGCCGATGGCCACGTCGTTGGTGATGTACTCCCCGCCGATCCCCAGCGCCACCGTGTGCCAGACCGTCCCCTCGATGAAGATGGCGATGTCGGTGGTCCCCCCGCCCATATCCACCAGCACCACCCCTATCTCCCGCTCGTTCTCCGCCAACACCGCATCCCCCGCCGCCAGGCAGGACAGCACCACCTCGTCCACCTCCACCCCCGCCCCGGCCACGCATTTGACCAGGTTCTGGATGACGGTGGTGGAGCCGGTCACCACGTGGGCCTCCACCTCCATTCGAAAGCCGTGCATCCCCAGGGGATCGCGCACCCCCTCTTGACCATCCACCACGTAATGGCGGGGGATGACGTGGATCAACTCCCGGTTGTAGGGGACGGCGATCGCGCCAGCAGCGTCCAGCGCCCGGTCCACATCCTCCACGCCGATCCCCTCCTCCCGCCGGGAGACCGCCACCACCCCCCGGCTGTTGACGGAGGATAGGTGAACCCCGCCCAAACTGACATAGGCCCGCTCGATCCGATAGCCGGAGGTCCGTTCCGCCTCCTCCACCGAGGCGGCGATGGCGGCCGTCGCCTCGGCGACGTTGACCACCACCCCCTTGCGCAACCCCCGCGAGGGAGCCACCCCCACGCCGATGATGCGCAGACTTCCGTCCTCGCGCACCTCCCCCACGAGGGTGCAGACCTTGCTGGAGCCCACATCTATGCCAACGACCGTCCGTTCCACCGCTCCCTCACAGAGTGCGTATCTCGTAACGGATGACGGATGACGCAAGACGGAAAACATCAAACGTCAGGCGGCAGGCGTCAGGCGTCACCACTCATTGACCTCCGAGTAGTACGGCGCCTCCGGAAAGCGCACATCCACGAAGCGCGGATGAATCCCCCGGGCCAGCAGGTGAGCCCGCACCGCCGCGTAGACCTGCAGCCGCCGCTCCATCCCCGCGCCCTGGCCCAGGATCACCCGCCAACCGGCCGGATCGTCCAGCACCAGCCCGCGGCCAGGACGATAGACCACGCGCCCCGGCCGAACCCCCAGCCGTGTCAGCTCGGCCAGGCCTAGGAGCACCTCCCGGTCCACCAGCCCCCTCTCATCGGTGGGCAGCGGCCCGCCGATCAGCCACCGCCCCTCCAGGGGATGGTCGGCGGGGAAGGCCCCCCCTGCGGCGTCCACCCAGAGCAACCGCTCCCCTATGTCCCAGGTCAAGATCGGCACGCGCTCAACGACCTCGATGGTGCAGGCGGCAGGGAGATGGCAGGAGACCTCTGCCCGCTCCACCGAGGGCAGTTGGGCCAGGAGCCGGGCCTCCGCCTCCTCCGCGTTCACCCAGAGAATGTGCAAATGTGCCAACCCGCTGGCGGCAAAGACCGCCGCCTCCGAAATGTGGTTGGCGCCGACCACCTGGACGCCCGTCACGTAGAAGCGGGGGCTCAGCGCAACCCAGAGGGCCAGGCCCAGCAGGGCCGCCACCCCCAGCCCTCCCAGCACCCAGGCGGGCCGCAGGGGGACCGGCTCGGCTACCCTCCGCCCGCCGAGCGCCAACGACACACTCTGCTCAAACTGCTGCCGACGTCCCCTGCGCCGCCTCCGCGCCATCCTCACCTCATCCCTCCTCGGGCCGGTAGGAAGTCTCATTGCGCGCCCGGTCGGCATGCCGCTCCAGCGCCAGTTCGATCAGTCGGTCGATCAGCTCCGGGTAGGGGATGCCCGTCGCCTCCCACAGCTTCGGGTACATACTGATGGGGGTAAAGCCGGGGATCGTGTTCAGCTCATTCACGTACAGCGCCCCCGTCTCCCCGGAGAGCAGGAAATCGGCCCGCGCCATCCCGGCGCAGTCAATCGCCGTGTAGGCCCGCACCGCCAGATCGCGCACCCGCTCCGCCGTCTCCGGTGGAAGGGGGGCGGGGATGAGCAACCGGGAGGCCTCCTCCCCCTCGTCCAGGTACTTGGCGGCGTAACTGTAGAACTCCCGGCTAGGGATGATCTCCCCCGGCACCGAGGCAATAGGATCGTCGTTGCCCAGCACGCTCACCTCGATCTCCCGCGCTCGCGGCACCGCCGCCTCCACCAGCAACTTCCGATCGTACCGAGCCGCCTCGGCCAGGCCCTGCGCCAACCCCTCCCGGCCGTGGCACTTGCTCACCCCCACACTGGAGCCCAGGTTGGCCGGCTTGGTGAAGACCGGGTAGCCCAACGCCCCCTCGACCCGGTCCATCACCCCCTCCGGGTTTGCCTCCCACTCCTTCCGCATCACCAGCAGATAACCCACCACCGGCAGGCCCCGCGCCCGCATTACGTCCTTGAAAATGGCCTTGTCCATCGCCAGGGCGGAACCGGTCACCCCGGCCCCCACGTAGGGGATCCCCGCCAGGTCCAGAAGCCCCTGGACCGTGCCGTCCTCCCCATACGGCCCGTGCAGGACGGGAAAGACCACGTCCAGCTCGGCCAGGAGACTGAGCACCGCCCGCCCTCCCCCCTCCTCCAGCCGCATCAGTCCCCGATGGGCAGGGTCTCCGAGGAGGACCGCAGGCCGGCTGAGGGATTCATCCCCGGCGACCAGTGCCTCCATTGGATCCCCCGAGGCGATCCAGCGCCCCTCCTTGGTGATGCCGATGGGCACGATCTCGTACTTCTCCGGATCCATCGCTCCCATCACCGACCGGG
The DNA here is from genome assembly GCA_015662065.1 of Anaerolineales bacterium. Lineage (GTDB taxonomy): Bacteria > Chloroflexota > Anaerolineae > B4-G1 > DUEL01 > SZUA-1492. The sequence goes on from DQUX01000155.1 coordinate 4,471, forward strand.
CGGAGACCAGGCTGACCTCGTGTTCCCCCGACCGCCCACCGAAAATCACTCCGACCCGCAGCCTATCCACCGTAGTCCCCTCACTGAGATACCCCGCCCATTGTCCATTCTCCTACCAGCTCTATTTCCGCCTCCAACCGCACCCCGAACCGCCGCTCCACCTCTGCTTGCACGTGGTGGATCAGGGCCAGGACCTCGGCGGCGGTGGCGGAGCCGGTGTTGATGAAGAAATTGGCGTGCTGCTCGGAGACCTTCACCCCGCCGATCCGGTATCCCTTCAGCCCGGCCCCCTCGATCAGCCGGCCCGCGTGCCCGCCCGGGGGGTTCTTGAAAGTGGAACCCATCGTCGCGCCGCCAGGGTGTCGGGTCCGGCGCCACTCCAGGATCTCCGCCACCCGAACCGTCAGCGGTTCCGGCTCCTCTGGCCTCAGCCCGAACGTCGCCGCCAGCACCACGTATCCCC
>DQUX01000121.1 GCA_015662065.1 Anaerolineales bacterium
AACCTTCGTGTAACTCCGTGCTCTCCGTGTCTCCGCGGTCTTCCCATAACCCAACCGGCATAAGCAAGGAGTGGAATCTCATGGAGCATCTTTTTCTTCAGCTATTCGGCGGGAATCACATCCTGATGGGCATCACCGGGACCCTGCTGACGGGGCTGGCTACCGGCGTGGGCGCGCTGCCGGTGCTCTTCACGACCCGGATATCTGAGCGGCTGTTGGACGCGCTGCTGGGCTTTGCGGCGGGCGTGATGCTGGCCGCCACCGCCTTCAGCCTCATTGTCCCCTCCATCGAACTGGGGGGCATCTGGCCAGCGACCCTGGGTATCCTGGTAGGTGCCCTCTTCCTGGCCGCCCTCGACCACCTCCTCCCTCATACTCACTTCATCAAGGGAGCGGAAGGGCCCTCCTCCACGCTGCGCCGGACCTGGTTGCTCATCATCGCTATCACTCTGCACAACTTCCCGGAGGGGCTTGCGGTGGGGGTGGGGTTTGGCTCGGAACGGCTATCCGATGCCATCGCCCTGATGATCGCCATCGGCCTGCAGAACATGCCGGAGGGGCTGGCGGTGGCGCTCCCCCTGGTCCGGGAGAGGTGGCCCCGGGGCAAGGCTCTGCTCTACGCTTTGGGATCGGGGTTGGCAGAGCCCATCGCGGGCGTCTTCGGCGTCGTGGCGGTCACCATGATGCGCCCTCTTCTCCCCTGGGGGTTAGCCTTCGCCGCCGGGGCCATGCTCTACGTCGTCTCCGACGAGATCATCCCGGAAACCCATAGCCGAGGCTTTGAGCAGGAGGGGACCTGGGGGGTGATCTTCGGGTTCCTGGTGATGATGTTCTTGGACAATATGTTGTAGCCGGCGACGGTTGCCGTCCGCGCTCCCTGGGGGCTCCTATCTCGTCCCGCCGACCCTCACCGCCCACGGTCCCAGCGTAGGGCGTAGACCACCATGTTCTCCCCCCCCTGGGCCACCGTCACCGCCGCTTCGGTGCGATAGATCTCCTCCAGGCGGGGGTCGGCGGTGAGGGCAGGGTACCAGGAGGGGAACGTCACGAGATAGTCGGCATCCCGCTCCTGGAGCCACGCCAGCAGCCGGGCCTCGTCGCGGATGAACGGGATCACCTCCGGGCTGACCAGGCCGGCCAGGTCAAGCAGAGGTCGCTGCGCGAAGTACCCCATCGCGCCGATGTCGTGGACGGCGACGAGGGTGTCGGGCTCGGTGTGGACGTGGAGCCAGCGGGCCACGGCGACCATCTCCCCCTCGATGGTCGCCACGTCGGTGCTGTAGGCCCGGGCGCCCAGAAGCAGGAAGGCCAGGAAGAGAACAGCCACGGACAAAGCCCAAACCTTAAATCCCAAATCCCAAATCCCAAATCCCAAAATTCGCCTTTGTGCTTTGTGCTTTGGGCTTTGGGATCTGAGCCTCAGAAAGCCTCCGACGCCGTAGACGAGGAGGACGGGGATGACGGGGGTGAGGTAGCGGCCGTGTTGGTATGTGACCGGGAGCCGCACCGCGTAGACGCCGACCGTCGCTGCGACCCAGACCGGCGGCAACCACCACGTCACCCACTGACCGCGCAGGTTTAGCACACCCCGCCGGGCTGCCTGCCACATCCCCCAGACCAACCCCGGCACCAGGAGCGCCTGGGCGCCGACCAGGGGAGCCGTCCCCACCCGCCGCAGCCGGACTATCAACGGCTGGGCCAGGAGCGCGCCGTACTCGGCCTGCTTGGCGTAGAAGGTGTTGGGCCAGAGAGTCCCGCTCAGGTGGAGATTCAATACCAAGTAGGGGGCAACAACCAGCCCGGTCCCCGCTACCAGCAGCGCCACTCCAACCGCGTACGGACGACCCTCCGTGGTCGCCCGACCGCTTCTTCGGGAACGCAGCCACACCTCGACATCCATCCAGAGCCAGGCACCCGCCACCAGCCCCACCACCAGGATACCCTCTGGTCGGGTGAGGATCAGCGCGCCGCCCAGGAGGCCGGTAAGGAAGGGCCGACCGACGGGCTGTGCCACCGCACGATCCCACACCGCGAGGACCAGCATCGCAAAGAGGAGCGTCTCCATCCCGGAACCGGCCGCCCAGACCAGGTGCCACTCGAGGGCGCAGGCCAGACCCACCAATGGCGGGAGAGAGCGTCGCTCTGGGAACAGCCGTCCGGACAGCCGGGCCGCCAGCAGCGCCGTGCCCGCCAGGCAGAGCCCCCCGAGGGTGTAGGTCCAGAGGCGGAAGGGAAGCCCCAGCCCGTAGCCGACCGCCAGCAGGAGGGTCCATAGGGGAGCGGTGGACCCGGCGCTGGGCTGATCGGGCACAAAGGCCCACTGGCCGTGCGCCACCAGGTTGCGGGCGTAGGTCTGGTGGATCCAGGCGTCGTCCAGGGGGAAGCCCAGGTGCCCGCCAGCCCACGACCAGGCTAGGTAGAGGGCCAGGGCCGCCAGCCCGACCGCCGATGTCAGCCAGCGTCGTCTCATCTTTCCTTCCTGCCTACGGGCCTCTCTCGGCCGATCCATACCGATACACCGCTATCGCCCCCCAGTCCCAGAAGCCCTCTAAACCAATAACCCGCATCCATCCAGCCCCGGTGTACAGGAACAATGACCAACGGGAGGTAAACAGATCTTGATAG
>DQUX01000017.1 GCA_015662065.1 Anaerolineales bacterium
CCGGCCCAGCAGGGGGCAGAACCCTAGAACCAGCACCAGCGCGGCGAACTGGGGTCCGGTCACCCGGTCGAACCACGCCGGCCCTGCCTCGAATCGCTGCCCGGCAATGGCCTCCGTGATCGTGGGGAGCAGGCTGCCCACCAGCACCGAGCCGGTGAGGGTGAGGAAGAGGGTCAGGGTCAGGAGAAAGAGCCCCTCCCGGGAGAGCAGGCCGTCTGAGGGACGGGAGTCGGTGAGGACGGACCGGCGGCTGTAGAGAAGGGCCGAAGATCCGACCAGCGTCAGACCGATGAAGGCCAGAAAGTAAGGGCCCAGGGGAGAGCGGACGAAGGCGTGGACCGACTGGATCATCCCACTGCGGGTGGTGAAGGTGCCGAAGAGAACCAGGGCGAAGGAGAGGACGGCCAGGAGCAGGCTCCATACCCGGAAGCCCCGCCGTTCCTCCTGCATCACCGTGCTGTGGAGAAGAGCCGTGGCGGTTAACCAGGGCATCAGCCCGGCGTTCTCCACCGGGTCCCATCCCCAGTACCCCCCCCACCCCAGCACGTCGTAGGCCCAGCGGGCCCCCAGGAGGAGCCCCAATCCCAGGAAGAGCCACGAGGCCAGGGTCCAGCGGCGGGCGACGGCCGGCCAGTCATCCACCTGCCAGGTGACCAACGCCGCCAGGGCGAAGGCGAAGGGGACCGCCAACCCCACATACCCCAGGTAGAGAGCAGGCGGGTGGAAGATCATCCCCGGATGGCGCAGGAGGGGGTTCAACCCCTGCCCGTCCGCCGGTGCCGCATCTAGACGGACGAAGGGGTTGGAGAGGAAGAGGGTCACCGCCACAAAGAAGGCGGTAATGAGGCTTAGAAACACCATCGCCCAGGGAACGTAGGGGCGACCCTTGCGGTCGCCCCGGCCACCATCCCGGACGACCAGCCCGGAGAACAGGGTCTGGAGGAAGGCCCAGAGGAGAAGCGAGCCCTCCTGGCCGGCCCACACCGCCGAGACCTTCAAATAGAGGGGGAGGTCCCGGCTAGAGTGCTGGGCCACGTAGCGAATCTGGAACCGGTCGGCGAGGAAGGCGGCCAGAAGGAGCAGGAGAGCCAGCCCCAGGAGGCCCGTGGTGGCGTAGACCCCGTTGCGGCCGCTTTCCGCCCAGCGAGGGTCGGCGTGGCGGATGGACCAGAGAATGGCGAAGGTGCCGTACAGAGCTGCGGCCAGCGCCAGAGCGATGGAGAAAGCACCCACCTCCGCCAGCATCAGCGCCCCTCCACCTGGCCGGGCACGTCCTCTTCATAGCGGGTGGGGCACTTGAGCAACACCTCGTCGGCGTAGAAACGGCCGTCCTCCCCCAACTGCCCCCGGAGGATCGCCTGTGCCTCGTGCTGCAAGAGGTCCGGTTTCACATCGTCGTACACCACCTCCAGGCGGGGGGCGCCGGGGTCGTTGACGGCAGCGTGAAGGACCGCCGCCAGCCCCCCCGCCCGCTCCACCTCCTCGGGGTCGCCCGGCACCTGGACGATGGTGAAGGTCACCCGGGGCCGGGAGGGATCGTAGATGATGGTATCCCCCAACACGGCACCGGAGACGGTGATGCTGCGGCCCATCGCCTCATCCCCCATCGCCTCAAGCTCCTCTATGGTGAGGAAATAGCGGGCGGTGCTGCCCGTGCTGGTGACGATCAGGTAGACTACGGCGGCCACGATGAGCAGCCCAGCGATCACGAATTTGGCCTTGCCCTCCATATTGAACTCCCTTATATCGCAGCCTTCCGCCGCGCCCGGTTACGACCTGCCGACTATACCACGAACGGGTAGAGGTGTCAACGGTGACCACGTACAGAGGGTGTGGACCTAGTACTTCATCAACATGAATTTGAATGGTCAGGCCTCCCCCGCCCTGCGACCGGTAGGGCGCAGCACCGCTGCGCCCTACTACAAGCGGCCAAGCCGGTAGGGCGCAGCACCGCTGCGCCCCTACAAGCGGCCAAGC
>DQUX01000157.1 GCA_015662065.1 Anaerolineales bacterium
CCCAGTCCCACCCCGACCCCGTCCATCCTGACCCTTTCCCCCTTCCCTGCTTCCCTGTCGCCCAACTATATCCTCTTCGCCCTCCTGGTCCTCCTGCTGGTGGGCGGCCTGCTCTGGACGGGGTTGCGGAGGCGGTAGATGGGTCGCTCCTTCCATCCGCAGGCCTGGTTGGTGTGGGGGGCAGCGGGGCTGACGGTGGCCCTGCTCACCCGCAATCCCCTCTATCTGCTGCTGGTGCTGCTGGCAGCGCGGCTGACGGGGCTGGCGGCGGTTCTGCCCCGCGACACGCCGGGTCTCCTCCGGCTGATCCTGCCGATCCTGGGGCTGACCACCTTCTGGAACCTGGCGACGGTCCATATGGGAGAGACGGTGCTGATTGTGCTCCCCCGCCGGCTGCCGCTGGTGGGCGGACCGCTGACGCTGGAGGCGGCCCTTTGGGGACTGACCAACGGCCTGGCGCTGGCGGCCCTCCTCACCCTCTTCCTTACCCTGAACAGCGCCGTCTCCTCCCACGAACTGGCCCGTCTGGCCCCGCCCTTCCTGCACGAGGCCGGGCTGGTGGCTTCCATCGCGTTGACCTTCGTGCCGCAGACGCTGCGGGCGCTGCGCGAGATCCGGGATGCCCAGGCGGTGCGGGGGCACCGGGTGCGCGGTCCCCGAGATAGCCTGCCCCTCCTGCTGCCCCTGCTCATCACGGGGCTGGAGAAGGCAGTCCAACTGGCGGAGGCGATGGAGGCTCGGGGATACGGCGCGGGCGATCCCCCCCCACTGCGCGACCGGCTGCTGGTGGCGGCCGGGCTACTGGGGATGCTGGCAGGATGGTTCGCGGCCCTTTTCTGGTGGCAGCAGCCGCTGGCGGGGTATCTCATCGCCGGGACAGGGATGATATTGGAGGGATGGGGGCTATGGCGGATGGGGCGGCTCCGACGACACACCCGCTACCGGCCCCGTCGCTGGAGCCTTGCCGACGGCCTGATGGCCACCGCCGCCGCAGTTCCCCTGGTGTTGACCCTGGGCTGCGCCGTGACTCGCCCCGAACTGCTGGCTTATACCCCTTACCCCCGGGTGACGCTCCCGCCCTTCGAGCCGCTGGTGGGGGGGGGGCTGATTATGCTGGTCGCGCCGACGCTCATCCTAAGTTCGAAGTTCGAGGTTCGAGGTTCAAAGTTCGAAGTTCAAAGTTCGGAGTTCGGGGTCCGAGGTTCCGGTCAACCGCCCGGCCAACCCGTTCTCTTCCACCGCGTCACCTTCACCTACCCAGGTGCCTTCTCCCCGGTCCTGCGCGACCTCTCGCTGGAGATTCCGCCGGGCTCCTTCGTCCTGGTCACCGGGCCGTCGGGGGTGGGCAAGTCTACCCTCCTGCGCTGCATCAACGGCCTCGTGCCCCACACCAGCGGGGGGCGGTTCGGTGGACGGGTGGTGGTGGGCGGACGGGACACGCGCACCACCGGACCCCGGCAATTGGCCCAACGGGTGGGCTTTGTCTTTCAGGACCCTGAGGCCCAGTTCGTCACCGACCGGGTGGAGGAAGAGGTGGCGTTCGCGTTGGAGAACGCCGGGGTGGGTCCCGCCCGGATGCAGGCGCGGGTGGAGGAGGTCTTGGAGCGGCTGGGGCTCGCGTCGCTGCGGGGCCGGGCCATCAACACGCTCTCCGGCGGGGAGATGCAGCGGGTGGCGGTGGCGGCGGCGCTGGCGCTGGCGCCCTCGGTGCTGGTGCTGGACGAGCCCACCAGCCAGCTCGATCCGGAGGGGGCCCGGCAGGTGCTGGACCTTCTGGCGCGGTTGCAGAGGGAACTGGGAATCACGGTCGTGCTGGCCGAGCACCGGCTGGAACGGGTGCTGCGATACGCCGACCTGGTGGTCTACCTGTCCGACGCTGGTTCTCCGCCACGGGTCGGCCCGCCGCGGGAGGTCCTGCGGGAGGTCCCCCTGGTCCCGCCGGTGGTGGCGCTGGGGCGGGCGCTGGGTTGGGAGCCGTTGCCGGTGACGGTGGAAGAGGGGCGGTCGTTCGTGGCGGATTCGGGGGTGCGGATTGCAGATTCGAAGCGCCGACCCCTGGGTCTCGAACCCCCGATCTTGCGGGTTGAGGGGCTCTCGTTTGCCTACAACGGAGCGGAGGTGCTGCGGGAGGTGGACCTGAGGGTGAGGGTGGGGGAGCTGGTGGTGCTGATGGGGCCCAATGGGGCCGGGAAGACCACTCTGCTCAAGTGCATCGTAGGGCTCCTGAGACCTCGCGCAGGATCGGTCTGGTTGGGAGGGGAGGAGGTGACCGGGGCGGATCCGGCGACGGTCTGCCGGCGAGTGGGATACCTGCCCCAGGACCCCGGGGCGCTGCTGTTCGCCGAGTCGGTGGCGGAGGAGATGCGGGTGACACTCTCCAATCACGGGCTGGCGGGATCGCCGCCGATCCCGCCGGGAGAGCTGCTGGACCGGTTGGGGCTGGGCGGTCTGGCCGGCGCCTACCCGCGCGATCTCTCGGTGGGGGAACGGGGGCGGGTGGCGCTGGGGGCGATCGCGGTGACCCGGCCAGCGGTGCTGCTCCTGGACGAGCCGACCCGGGGGCTGGACTATCGGGCGAAGGAGGAACTGGTGTGGCTGCTGCGCCGGTGGCAGGCGGAGGGGACCGGCGTGCTGATGGTGACCCACGATGTGGAGCTGGTGGCGCGGGCGGCCGACCGGGTGGTGCGGCTGGAGGGAGGGCGAATTGTGGATGAGGGAACTGCTCATCAGGTGCTCTCCGGGGATGACCACTTCGCTCCCCAGATGGCCCGGCTGTTCCCGGGTGCCGGCTGGCTGACGGTCGAGGAGGCGCTGGCGGGCCTTGCCCGCAGGGCGGAGGTCACCCCGTCGCTTTCTCC
>DQUX01000279.1 GCA_015662065.1 Anaerolineales bacterium
CCCAGGCGCCTCCCCCGGTCATCGCGCGACAGCCTTCCCAGCCCCCGGCTCCGCCACCGGAGCCTATCCCCTTCTCCGCCGTCCCCCTCCCGGGCGAAATGGAGCCCCCGCCGCCGGACCTGCTGGATACGGCGGAGTCGCCGGGCCTCTCCGATGCGGAGGTGCGGGAGAAGAGCCGCATAATCAAGGAGACCCTGGCGCAGTTTGGCCTGCCGGTGGAAGTGGTGGAGGTGCGCCGGGGCCCCACGGTCACCCAGTTCGGCGTCGCTCCCGGCTTCACCGAACGGACCGGCCCCAACGGCAAACGGCGGCCCCATAAGGTGCGGGTGAGCCAGATCGCCGCCCTGGCCGACGACCTGGCCCTGGCCCTGGCCGCCCCTTCCTTACGGGTGGAGGCCCCCGTCCCCGGCCGATCCGTGGTCGGCATCGAGGTGCCCAACGAGGAGATCGGGCTGGTCACCCTCCGGTCGGTGATGGAGAGCGAGATGTTCCAGGCGCTGAGCACCCCATTGGCCGTCGCCCTGGGGGAGGACGTGGCCGGGAGTCCCGTCGCAGCCGACCTGGGGATGATGCCCCATCTACTCATCGCCGGCACCACCGGGTCGGGCAAGTCGGTCTGCATCAAGGCGATAGCGACCTGCCTGGCGATGACCAACCGGCCCGATGAACTGCGGATGGTGATGATAGACCCCAAGATGGTGGAGCTGGTCCGCTTCAACGGGCTTCCCCACCTCCTGGGCCACACGGAGGTGGAGTTGGACCGCATCGGGCGGGTGTTGCGGTGGGTGGCCCACGAGATGGATGGCCGGTACAAGAAGTTCGCCGCCACCGGTGCCCGTCATCTGGATGACTACAACTACAAGGTGGGGCGGCGTGACCCGGAGAAACGGCTCCCTCGCATCGTCGTCCTCATCGACGAACTGGCCGACCTGATGATGCTGGCGCCGGAGGAGACGGAGCGGACCATCTGCCGTATCGCTCAGATGGCCCGCGCCACCGGCATCCACCTGGTGGTCGCCACCCAGCGGCCCAGCACCGACGTGGTCACCGGCCTGATCAAGGCCAATTTCCCCGCCCGTATTTCCTTCGCCACCGCCAGCCAGGTGGACTCGCGGGTGATCCTGGATATGCCGGGGGCGGAGACGCTGTTGGGTCGGGGGGATATGCTCTATCTGGCCGCCGACGCCGGCCACCCGGTGCGGGTGCAGGGTTGTTATGTGAGTGAGGAGGAGATCGGGCGGCTGGTGGATTTCTGGCGCAGCCAGACGCCGGGCTGGCCGGCCGAGCCTCCCTGGGAGCCGATGATGCGGGGGGGAGCGGAGGGCGGGGCGATTGGCGGCAAGGATGAGGAGGATGATCTCCTCGAGCAGGCGGTCCAACTGCTGCGGACGCGCAGGACCATCTCCGCTTCCTACCTCCAGCGGCGACTGCGCGTCGGCTACCCCCGCGCCGCCCGGCTGATGGAGCAACTGGAGGAGATGGGGCTGGTGGGCCCGCCGGAGGCCGCCGGCCGACCCCGCCGCGTCATCGGCGGTGAGAGCGATTGACCGGCCGACCTCAGCAGCTCGCAACGGGTTCTCCGGCGCCCTCTCGGTTCCCCCTATGACCGGACATCCATCTCGGTGATTACCTTGGCAATGTCACACTATGCTCTGAGGGGGTATGTGACCCCCGGCTTTGGCTGAAAATGGCGGCTTTCGGCCGGAGACGCGGGTCACAGACCCGCTTGGAGCCTTCAAAACGAGGGTTTTATGTTAACGTGACATTGTCAAGTTGCCCACATTTCAAGGCGAGCGCCCTGAGCGGAGCGCAGCGCAGCCGAAGTCCACTCGCAAAGGCTTCTTCGATTGCGTTCCGCCCCGCTCGGAACGGTTCCGCCCGCATATACGAGTAATCACCAAATCCACCCGCTTGACAAAAGCCCCGCTCTGGGGTAGCATAGTCCCCGGTCGTGCTAGACGGGGAGCTGGCGGTGCCCTGTACCCGCAATCCGCCATAGCGGGGTCGAATTCCCTTCCGAGGGCCTGCCCGTGGGGGACTGCCGTTGTCGAAAGGTGTTGAAGGGTGGGTCCTGCGCGGCAGGAGCCCCCGAACCCCGCCAGGTCCGGGAGGAAGCAACGGTAAGGGGATCCTCCTGGGTGCCGCAGGGGTGCCTGCCCGGAGCCGGACGGCATCGGTAAGCCGTACGGTGTGGTTCGAAGGAGGGTGCACGACTACCTGCAGGGGCGAAGCACCGCTTCGCCCCTGCAGGTGGTCGTGCAAAGGGGGGGGGTGGAGCAAGGATCGCGCGAACTGCCGACGTCC